>JAFMJK010000003.1 GCA_017853515.1 Chthoniobacterales bacterium
GCGAGCCGCTCGTCCCTACCTCAAGTAACAAAGTCTAAAATCTTTTGGGACTTGGCATGACTTGTAGCGGCGGTCTGCGACCGCCGCTACAAGTCGGCGAATGTCATCGCCGCGCCCGACGGGCGCTCAGGCCGCGCCGAGGTAGGCTTCGCGCACGCGGGGATTGACGAGCAATTCGGCGGCGGGTCCCTCGAGGACGAGGTTGCCCGTCTCGAGGAGGCAGGCTCGGTGGGCGAGGCGCAGCGCCATGTTGGCGTTCTGTTCGACGAGGAGGATGGTTGTGCCTTTCTCGTTCAATTGCCGGATGACGCCGAAAATTTCCTGCACGAGTTTCGGGGCGAGCCCCATGGAAGGTTCGTCGAGGATGAGGATTTTCGCTTCGCTCATCAGGGCGCGTCCGACCGCGAGCATCTGTTGTTCCCCGCCGCTCAAGGTGCCGGCCATTTGTGTCGCGCGCTCGCGCAGGCGCGGGAAAATACCCATGACCATGTCGAGGTCGCGCGCGCGCGCCGCCTTGTCGTTCCGGATCCACCCGCCGAGTTGCAGATTTTCCATCACGGTGAGGCCGCCGAAAATTCCGCGTCCTTCCGGCACGTGGGATAGTCCGAGCCGCAGGATGCGGTCGGGTGAGAGGCCGCGCAGGTCTTTTCCCTGCAGCGTGACTGCACCTTCGCAGGGCAACATGCCGGAGAGGGCGCGCAGCGTGGTTGTTTTGCCCGCGCCATTGGCGCCGACGAGGGCGAGGATTTCGCCGCACTCGACGTGAAAGCTGATGCCTTTGACCGCGCGGATGTCGCCGTAGCGCACCACGAGGTTTTCCACGCGCAGCATGGGATCACTCATGGCCGTCCTCCTGGCCGAGATAGGCCTCGATGACCTTCGGATCGTTGCGCACTTCGTCCGGGCTGCCTTCGGCGATGGTTTTTCCGAAATCGAGCACGGTGATGCGGTCGCAGAAGGTCATGACCAATTGCATGTGGTGCTCGATGAGCAGCATGGTCACCGAGAAATGGTCGCGCAGCCATCCGAGGAATTCGACCAGCTTGAGCGTTTCGGCCGAGTTCATGCCGGCGGCGGGTTCGTCGAGCAGGAGGAGCGACGGTTGCAGGGCCATGGCGCGGGCGATTTCCAAACGGCGCTGCGATCCGTAGGGCAAGTCGCCGGCCCGTTCGTAGGCTGCATCGACAAGCCCGAATTTTTCCAGCAGGTCCGTGCAATGTTCGATGCTCTCCTGTTCCGCGCGGCGCGCGGAGGGAAGCTGGACCATGGCACCCGGCCACGAGTAGCGGGCGTGCGCGTCGTGCGCGATGCGCACATTGTCGAGCACGGTGAGGTCGCGGAAGAGACGGATGTTCTGGAACGTGCGGGCGATGCCGCCGCGCGCGATGGCGCTGGGACGGCGGCCGGAGATGATTTCGCCGCGGAAGAGGACGTCGCCCGCGGTCGGGGTGTAGATGCCGGTGATGACATTGAACGCGGTGGTCTTGCCCGCGCCGTTGGGGCCGATGATCCCGTGGGCGTGACCTTGCGTCACCTCGAGGTTCAGATCGGCGACGGCAACCAATCCGCCGAAGCGCATGGTGACGTCGCGCACTTCGAGCAGCGCGCTCATTTTTTGTCCTCCTTGGCCGGAAATTCGCGGCGCGGGACGAACCAGGGAAATTCGCGCATGCCCATGATGCCGCGCGGACGGAAGAGCATGAGCAGGACGAGAATGAGCGGCAGAATGACCATGCGCCAGGTGCCGAGCGGCTGGAGAACCTGGGCGAGAATGGTGAACGCGGCGGCGCCGAGGATGGATCCGCCGAGCGAACCGATGCCGCCGAGGTAGACCATGACGAGGATCTCGGTCGATTTGACGATGTCGAAGACTCCGGGGTTGATGAATTGCAGTTGGTGGGCGAAGAGCGCGCCGGCCACGCCGCCGAAAAACGAAGAGACGACGAAGGCGGCGAGCTTGGCTTTGCGCGTGTCCACGCCCATGGCATTCGCGGCGATCTCGTCCTCGCGCACCGCGACGATGCCGCGTCCGAAGCGCGAATAGACGAGGTTCCGGATGGCCCAGAGGGTGAGAACAGTCCACACCGCGGTCCAAAGCAGCGTGGTGTGGTTGCCGATGCCGAGGAAACCGCGCGGTCCGCCGACATACGGGATATTTTCGATCCCGGACTTCACGATCATGAGGAAAGCGAGCGTGATGATGGCGAGGTAATCGCCGCGGGTTTTGAACGAGAGCAGTCCGAGGAGCAAGCCGACCGCGCCGGCGAGCAGTCCGCCGGCCATCACGGCGAGCGGGAACATCCAGAGCGGGTCGCCCCAGCCGAGCCATTTGACCGAGACGCAAGCGGAGAGATAGGCGCCGAGGGCCATGAATCCGGCGTGCCCGACGGAAAATTCACCCATCCATCCGTTCACCAGGTTGAGACTGACGCAAAGGATGATGTTGATCCCGAGCGTGATGAGCACGAAGCGGACGTAATCGTCGACCAGTCCGAATTGTTCGATGGCGAAACACGCGGCCAGACCGGCGGCGAGCAACGCGAGCAGCACGCCGCGCGGCGGGGGTTGTTTGAACCACCGCATCATACTTTTTGCACGGAGGGACGCCCGAGGAGTCCGTAGGGTTTGAAGACGAGAATGACGAGGAGAAGCGAATAGACGACGAGGTCGCGGTAGGTCGAAGGCAGAATGGTGACGGTGAAGACTTCAACCGCGCCGAGAACGTAGGCGCCAAGGACCGCGCCGCGCACATTGCCGATGCCGCCGATGACCGCGGCGACGAACGCTTTCCATCCGACCAGCACGCCCATCGTCGCGCTGATCACCGGATAAGCCGACGCGTAGAGCACGCCGGCCGCGCCGCCCAGGGCCGCGCCGATGGCGAAGGTCATGGCGATGATCTGGTTGACCGGCACGCCCATGAGCGGGACGGAGATGCGATCCTGCGCGATGGCGCGCATGGCCATGCCGTAACGCGTTTTGCGGATGAAGAAATCGAGGGCGATCATCAGTCCGACCGACACGCCGATGATGAGAACTTGCAGGGAGGAAACGGTGACGCCGCCGAAGTGCTGCAGGACGGGCACGAACAGCTCCGGCATGCGCTGCGAGTATGGGCTGAGGCTGAGCGTGGTGTTCTGGATGACGAGTCCGCAGCCGAGCGCGGTGATGATGGCCGAGACCCGGGGCGCGTTGCGGAGCGGGCGGTAGGCGAGGCGCTCGATGGCCACGCCGAGGATGGCGGTGGCCAGCATGACGATGATCAGCGCGGCGCCGAAGGGGACGGGCAGAACGAGCAGCAGGAGAAAACAGAAGAACGAGCTGACCATGAAGACGTCGCCGTGGGCGAAGTTGATCATGACCAGCACGCCGTAGACCATGCTGTAACCCAGCGCGATCAGCGCATAGATCGAGCCGAGTTGGACGGCGTTGATGGCCTGCTGCGCGAAGTAATCCATGCGCCCGGCTCAGGCGGTCACGGCTGCGCGTTGGTGACCCACTGGAACGCGCCGTCCTTGATCTGCAGGACGACCGCGCTCTTCAACGGATCGCCCGAACCGGGTTCGAAGCGGAAGGTTCCGGTGACGCCTTTGTATTCGCGGATTTTGGCCAGCGCCTCGCGCAGGGCCTCGCGGTCGTTCTTGCCGCCTTCTTTGAGCGCCTCGGTGATCAGGCCGCACGCGTCATAGGTGAGGGCGGCGACATCGTCGGGAGCCTGTCCGTATTTCGCGGTGTAGTCGGTGACGAATTGCTTCGCCTCGTCGGTCGCGATCTGGGTCGAGAAGTGGTTGCAGAAATACGAGCCTTCGACGTCGGCGCCGCCGAGTTTGATGATCTCGGGGGAGCTCCAGGCGTCGCTGCCGACGAATTTCGCGGTGATGCCGAGCCGGCGGGCCTGCTGCGCGATGAGCGGCACGTCGTTGTAATAGGTCGGGAGGAAAATGACGTCGGGGTTCGCTGCGCGGATGTTGGTCAGTTGCGCGGAGAAGTCCTTGTCGCCCGTGGTGAAGGTTTCGAAAGCGACGATCTCGCCGCCGTTGGCCGTGAAGGTGTCCTTGAAAAGGGTGGCCTGTCCGAGCGGAGCCTCGGAGGACACGTCATAGAGAACCGCGGCTTTCTTGGCGCCGAGATCGTTGAGGACGAACTTGGCCAGCACGATGGCCTGGAAGGGATCGGTGAAGCATCCGCGGAACACGTATTTCTTCGGCTGGCCCGTCGTGGTATCCGTGGTGGTCTTCGGGTTGGTCGACCAGGGCGAAATCATGACGCACTTGAGGGCCTCGGCGATTTCCCCGGCCGGGATGGCGCAGGCGCTGGAGTTGGGCCCGACCATGGCGACGACATCCTGGCTGGAGATGAGTTGCTGCGCGACCGAGGCGGCTTGGTCGGCCTTGGCGCCGTTGTCGCGGATGACGAGTTCGACCTTTTTCTTTTTGCCTTCGGCCAGAGGGACACCGCCCGCGGCATTGATTTTTTCGAAAAACATCTCGGCCGCATTTTTGCTCGAGGCGCCCACCGCCGGAATTTCGCCCGTGAGTTCGATGTTCATGCCGATTTTCACGGCATCGGATTTCTGCGAGCCGCAGCCGGTCGGGAGGAGGACGGCGAGGAGCAGGGAGAGAAGGCGCAGGGTGTTGGTCATCGCCGTTCTTTAAGGGTGGGCCTTCCGCCCGGCAAGAGTATTCGGGCCGTCTCTTGGTATCGGCGGGCGTAGACGAATCTGGGGGCCGACGCGAGCTTGGTGTCCCCGATCAGTTGCCGAAATCGCCGATCCACTCCAGACCGGAGCCCTTGATCTGCAGCACCGGCATGGATTTCACCGGGTCGCCGGACCCGGGCTCGAAATTGTAGGTTCCCGCCACGCCCTCGAAGTTGCTGGTCCGGGCGAGCGATTCGCGCAGGGCCTCGCGCTCGTTTTTGCCGGATTTTTCCAGCGCTGCGGTCACGAGCCCGCACGCATCGTAAGTCAACGCGGCGACGTCGTCCGGGGGCGTGTTGTATTTCGCGGTGTATTCCTCGACGAACTTGACCGTCTTCGGATCGGCGTCGCGGTGGTCGAAGTTGCGGCAGAAATAAAGTCCGTCGATGCCCAGCGCCGTCATGCGGATGGTCTGCGGGGAATTCCAAAGTTCCGTGCCGAGAAATTTCGCGTTCAATCCCGCGGCTTCGGCCGCCTCGAGAATGTCGAGCGCGTCCTCGCAGGACGCGGCCACGAAGACGACTTCGGGTGAGGAGGACGCGATTGTTCCCACCTGCAGGGGGAAATCTTTGCCGACCGCCTCGAAGACCTTTTCCTCGATCACTTCGCCGCCGGCTGCGGCAAAAGCTTGCTTGAATCCGGCGGCCTGTGCCGCGCCATGCGCCGAATCGGAGATGATGGCCGCGCGCCGGGCGCCGAGTTTTTTCGCGGCAAAATTGGCCATGATCCGGCCCTGCAATTCGTCGGTCGAGCCGGCGCGGAAGACGTAGCGTTTGGGCACGCCGGCCACGGGATCCATGGTGGTCATCGGATCGGGCGACCACGGGCTGATCATGACGCACTTGAGGGCCTCGGCGATGTCGGACGCGGTCGTCGCGCATTTTCCGGAATTGGGACCGATCATCGCGATGATGTTTTCGCGCGAGATTTGCTGCTGGGCGATGGACGCGGCCTGCGTGGCGTTGGCCGCATTGTCGGCCGTGACGAGTTTCACGGGGCGTTTGCCCCCGGTCAGCTCGATGCCTCCCGCTTCGTTTTGCTTGGCGAAGAAAAGTTCCGCCGCGTTTTTGGCCGATTGGCCGATCGTCTGGATGTCGCCGGTCAGTTCGAGGTTGAGACCGACGACAACAGGATCGGGTCCGCTTTTGCCGCAGGACGCGGTCAGTGCGGCGACTCCGAGGGCGAGAAGAACAAAGAAGTTCCGCGGGCGCATGGGGCTGTTCGCCTCAGAGCGGGGGGGTGAGGAGGCGGACCTTCGGATCGAGCGCGCGGCGGTCCTTGAAGATGTTCGGCGCGGCGGTCGAGATCACATTGTAGCCGGTGAGGACGAACTCGGGATAGAACGTGTTGCTCGCCGGTTCGTAGACCTGGCCGCCGGTGAAATAGCCCTCGAGGCGGTATTCGTAATTGTTGTCGGTGCCGAGCGTGCCTCCCTCGCGGTCGGGCGCGAGCTTGGTGTTCTCGTTCATCATGACGAGTTGCGAGGATTTCCAGGGCTGACCCGGTTTGCGCACCCAGCCCCACATTTTGTAGTCCTTTTTGTAGTAGCGGCGGCCGATGTAGTAGTTGCCCGGCGCTTCGCCGGCGATGGCCGCGGCGACGGAAGGACTGACGCCTCCGGTGGTCGTTTCGCAGCCGGTGAGGGGGAGAAGGGCCGCGGCGAGGAGAAGCGGAAGAAAATGTCCGGGACGCACCAACCCAAACTAGATCGGCCGCGGCGGCGGTCAAGACTGCGCGACTCGCTTCCGGCACCGGAGCATGTCATCCTGCCTCCGTGATTTCTTTGCTCGGAGAAACGCTCGACTCGCTCACCGAATCGCTCGGCGCCATGGGACAGAAACCCTACCGCGCTCGGCAGATCATGGATTGGCTCCACGAGAAACGCGTGGGCGACTTTGCGTCCATGACCGATCTGCCGGCGGAGCTGCGCGGGCAGCTTGCCGAAAAATATCCCGCGTCGCAGCTCGGGCAGGTGCGCATGAGCGGGTCGGAAGACACCACCCGCAAATTCCTGTTCCGCCTGCCCGACGGACAATTCATCGAAAGCGTTTTCATCCCGGCCTCGCCCGCGCTCTACGGCGAGACGTCGGACCGCAAAACGCTTTGCGTCTCGACGCAGGTCGGTTGCGCCTACGGTTGCAAATTCTGCGCCAGCGGGTTGCGCGGCTGGAAACGCAACCTCACCGCGGGCGAAATCACCGCGCAGGTCATGCACGTCGAGCAGACGACCGGCGAGCGCGTGGACAACATCGTCTTCATGGGCATGGGCGAACCGCTGGCCAATTGGAAAAATTTGTCGGTGGCCATCGAAATCCTCAATGCGCCGTGGGGATTCGAGATCGGCGCGCGGCACATCACGGTTTCGACCAGCGGCCTTGTCCCGCAGATCCGCGAACTCGCGGATCACGCGGTGCCGGTGCGGCTGGCCATCTCGCTGCACGGCGCGACGGACGAGGTGCGCGAGCAGATCATGCCGGTGAACAAAAAGTATCCGCTCAAGGAACTTTTCGACGCCTGCGCCTATTTCACTTCGCGGCGCAAACAAAAGCTCGGCTTCGAATACATCCTCATCGCCGGGGTGAACGATTCGCCCGAACAAGCCCGCCTTCTTGCCGCGCACGCGCGACGGCTCGACGCCAAGGTGAACCTCATTCCCTACAACACGGTCGAGGGACTCGAGTGGGAACGCCCGAGCGAGGCGCGCCAGCAGGAATTCGTCCGCGCCGTGCGCGCCGGAGGGGTCGTCGCCACCATCCGCCGCCAAAAAGGCCATGACATCGATGCGGCCTGCGGGCAATTGCGCCTGCGCGCGGAAGACGAGCTGGCGGCGGCTTCGTAAGCGACGATCAGCACCGCCGCCTTCCCGGTGGTCGTGTTGTTTGGTCGGGCGTGGATTTCGAATTTGCCGCCTGGCATCGCGGTGCGCTGCCGCAATGTCGGGGGCAATATCCGCTACGGTTTCAGCCGCGCTTCGAGCAAGCGGTAGGCGGCATCGGCTTTGGCGATTTCTCGACCGGCTTTGTCGTAGTCGCCGCGCTCGGCCTCGTGCGCTGCTTCACTCCAGGCGCGCGCCGCGTTATTGGCCATGCCTGTGACGCGTTGTTTCGCGATCTCGTCCGGTCCGTCCATCATCGCGGGCACAGCTTTGACAAACGCTCCGAGGGCATCGGTCGCGGCGTGGACCGCCGCGGCATCTTTGGCGAGAAGCGCCGTGGACACTTCCGACTGCTTGGCGGCGATGGCCGCGCGCAGCTCGGGCAAGGTCGCGGGAACCGCGATGTGCCCGTGGCTGTGACCGTGTTCGGCAGTCTCGCCGGAAACGAGCGCGGCAGAGGATGAGAGGAGAACGATGAGGGTGAGGATGTGTTTCATGCTGTGCTGTTGGCTGGCTTTTCGGTGAAAGCCTGAGGCACGATTCGCTGCGAAGCGCGGCGTCCATATTGCCAGAAAACGAGCGGACGCACGACGAGATCGAGCAAGGTGCTGGTGAAAAGTCCGCAGAAGATGACCACCGCGACGGGGTGAAGGATCTCTTTGCCCGGCTGGTTGGCGCCGAGCAGCAGTGGAAAGAGGGCCAAGCCGGCGGTGAGAGCGGTCATGAGCACGGGCACGACGCGTTCCTGCGTGCCGCGCACGATCATCGCGCGGTCGAACTTCATCCCTTCCTCCCGCATGAGGTGCAGGTAGTGCGTGATCATCATGATGCCGTTGCGCGCGGCAATGCCGGTCAGGGCGATGAAACCGACGAGGGAAGCGACGGAAAGCACGCCGCCGGAAAAAAACTTCACCCCGAAGACCGCGCCGACGAAAGCCAGCGGGATGTTGAGCATGACTTGGGCGGCAAAGGCCGTGCTGCGGAATTGCATGTAGAGGATGAAAAACATGGCGGCGAGACTGACCGTCCCGAGCACGAGAATGAGGCGCGAGGCCCCCGCCTCGCTCTCGAACTGTCCGCCGTAGGTGATGAAATAACCCTCGGGCAAAGCGACTTTTCGGGCCACGGCCGCCTGCGCCTCTTGCACCGTGGAGACCAAGTCGCGGCCGGCCGCATTGGCCGAGACGTAAATGCGGCGCTGCGCGTTTTCGCGGTTGATCATGTTCGGACCCATGGCCTCGGAGACTTCGGCGACCAACCCGAGTGGCACGAGTTCGCCGCCGAGGGTGTCGATCGGAATCGCGCGGATGGCATCCAGATCCCTGCGGGCCTCGTCGGTGAGGCGCAACACGACATCGAAGGAACGCTGGCCCTCGAGCACTTCGGTCACCTCGACACCCCTGAGCGCCATGCCGGTGTAGAGCGCGGCTTCGCCGGGCCGGAGTCCGTAGGCCGCGCATTTGGCGCGATCGAAACGCACATGGACCTGCGGCACGAGAGTGACGCGTTCGATCTGGATATCGGTCAAGCCGCGCACCCCGGACACCGCGTCCCGCACTTCGGCGGCCAAGCGGCGCAATTCGTCAAGGTCGTCGCCGAAAATCTTGATGGCGATCTGCGCCTGCACCCCGCTGAGGATGTGGTCGATCCGGTGCGAAATGGGCTGGCCGACGCTCACTCCCACCCCGGGCAGGTTGGCCAGACGTTCGCGGATGTCGGCGAGAATCTCGGGTTTGGAGCGGTCGGAGGGTTCCAATTCGAATTCGATTTCCGTGGTGTTGACCTCGAGCACGTGTTCGTCGCCCTCGGCGCGTCCGGTGCGCCGGGCGATGGTGCGCGCCTCGGGCACGCCGGCCAGCAGTTGCTCGGCAATGCGGCTGATGCGGTTGCTTTCTTCCAAGGAAGTTCCCGGGGCGGAAACGACAAACGCGGTGATGCTGCCCTCGTTGAATTCCGGCAGGAATTCGCGGCCGAAAGTCGGCGCGGTGACCAGCGCCGCGGCAAAGAGCGCTCCGGCCACGAGATAGACGCGCTTCGGCGCGGCGAACCCGATGTCGAGAAGGCGTGCCTCGAGGGCTTTGATCCGCCGCACCAGCCAGCCGTCGCTCCGGTGTTCCATGCGCTTCATTCGCGGCAACAGCAGCGCACAAAGCGCGGGGGTGACAGTCAGCGAGACCAGCAGCGAGGCAAGGATCGACACCATGTAGGCCACCGCGAGCGGCGTGAAGATGCGGCCCTCGATTCCTTGCAGGGCGAAGAGCGGGAGAAAGACGAGGACAACGAGGATGGTGGCATAGACGATGGAATTTCGGATCTCGCGCGAGGCGGACACCACCACCTCGAGCACGGGCCGCGGCTGCGCGGCATGCCGGTTCTCGCGCAGGCGGCGGAAGACGTTCTCCACATCGACAATGGCATCGTCGACCAACTCGCCGATGGCCACGGCCAACCCGCCCAAGGTCATGGTGTTGATTCCGATCCCCGCCATTTTGAAAACGATGAAGGTGAGCAGCAGGGAGAGCGGGATGGCTGTCAGCGTGATGGCCGTGGTGCGGAAATTGAGGAGAAAAATAAAAAGCACGACCGCCACCATGATGCTGCCGTCGCGCAGGGCCTCTTCCACGTTGCGCACGGCGCGTTCGATGAAGTTGCTCTGACGGAATATATCCGCGTGCACGAGCACTCCCTCCGGCAGACTCGTCCTGATCATTTCCAGCTCCGTCTCGATTTTGCGGGTCAGCGAAATGGTGTCCGCCCCGGGTTGCTTTTGCACGGTGAGGATGACGCCGGGTTTTCCGTCTATGCCGGCATCGCCGCGCTTGTGCATCGCCGCGCCTTCGCGCACCTCGGCGATTTGTCCGAGCAGGATACTCGAGCCATCGGGGAGAACTTTCACCACCGTGGCGGCCAGATCGTCCGCCGTTTCCACCCGGGCGAGATTGCGGATGAGCATCTCGGAATGGGCATCGGGCAGGAAGCCTCCGGAGGAGTTGACGTTGGATTCGTCGATGGCGGTCTGCACTTCGTGCAGCGAGATGCGATTGGCCGCGAGTTTGACCGGATCAACCAGCACCTGGTATTGCCGCACATCGCCGCCCATCACGGTGACTTGGGACACGCCGGGGACACTCATCAGCCGCCGCCGCAGATCCCAGCCGGCCAAGGTGCGCAATTGCATCGGACCGACCTCGGGATTTTCGCTGGTCAGACCAATCGCCATGATTTGCCCCATGATCGAAGAGACCGGGCCGAGAAACGGCCGGACGTCGCGCGGCAAGGACGGGGTCACTTCCGCCACCTTTTCCCCGACGATCTGCCGCGCGCGGTAGACGTCTGTATCCCAGCCGAACTCGACAAAAACGAGAGACAGACCGATGCCGGACATGGAACGGACGCGCTCCACCCCGGCCGCCCCATTGACCGCCGTCTCAAGCGGCAAGGTGACTTGCAACTCCACCTCGTCGGGCGCGAGACCCGGAGCTTCGGTGAAAATGGTAACCGTCGGACGATTCAGATCCGGAAAGACATCGACCGGAATCCGGTTGAGCACATAGCCCCCGTAAGCGGCAAGCAGAGCGGCCACGACAACCACCAAAAGGCGGTTGCGCACGGAAAAGGCGATGAGGCGGTCGAACATGGATCAGTGCGCGTGGTCGTGTCCGCCGTCTCCGGCCGGCGCCGCTATGTTCGTGGTGTATTGCAACTGGTAGTGCCCGTTGGTCACGACGACATCGCCGGGCAGCACGCCTTCGACGATTTCCACCCGGTCGCCCGAGACTGTTCCCGTCATCACCTCGCGCCGCTCGAAGTGCAGCGGTTCGGTCTGCACGTAGACGAACCTGGCTCCGAGCCGCCCGAGCACGGCGCGACGCGGCACGGACACCACGCTCTGCGGCGCGCCGGTTTCGATGAGCATGCGACCGCGGTAGTTGGGGTGCAGTTTATCCGCGGGATTCGGCACGAGGGCGTAGATGTGGAAGAAGGCACTGCCGTCGAGATGCCCGGGATCCACCCGTTGCACCACGCCCTCGAAGCGTTCGCCGGGAAAAACGTCGAGCAAGACCACGACTTTCTGTCCGGATGCGATGCGCGTCAGTTCCGGCGATTGGTAGAAACTCCCGCGGGCCAGCAGTTCGCGGTAATCGCCCGTTTGCATCAGCGTGGTCTCCGGGGTGAAGGGCAGACCGATGACCGCGTCCTGCTCGAACACGATGCCGTCGAGCGGTGCACGGATTTCTTGCGACGGACTGCCCACGGCCAACGGCGTGACGCGCAGCAATGGCTGATCGCGCTTCACGTGGTCGCCGAGTTTGGCCAGCAGAGCGGTAACGCGTCCGGGAAACGGCGCCGTGATGCGTGCATGACGCTCCGGGGGCAGAACAAAGACGGCGGGCACTTCCAAGGTCGGGGCCAGCTCGATGATTTCCGCCTCCACAGTCTGCATGCCGAGGTTGGCCGCCTGTTGTGCGGTCAGCTCGACCGGGCCGTCCTGTGGCGCTGCTCCGCCCGGTTCGGACGGATGATCGTGGCCGGGACCGGCGTGCAGGGGCATCGCCGCCGCGAGTAGGCAGAATAAGGCAAGTGTTCGTGTCATGGTTGTTTGCTCCGATGCAGGGGTTTTTCCTCCAGGTAAGGCGCAGCCACCGCCGGATGCGTGCCCGCGGCGGATTCCAGTTCGACCAAGGCGAGGCCGAGATCCTCGAGGATCTTGGTCGACTCGATGCGGAGGCTCGCGTTCTGCGCGCGCACGAAAAGCAGGTCGCGCGCGTCGACGCGTCCTTCCTCGAACCCCTTGGCCATATCGCGCTCGGCTTCATCGATGACCGGCTGCGTGTCGCGTCCGTAGACCCGCGATTGCTGTTCGATCAACGACACGCGACGGCGGGCGGCGGCGATGCCGTTGGCCACCTCGAGTTCGAGCGCGCGCACCTGTGCCGCCCGCTGTTCCTCGGCAGCTTGGTTTGCCTCGATCTCGCCCTTCTTGGTGTCCCACACCGGCAGAGGGAGGCTCACTTTCACGCCGAGAAAATTTCCCTGGTCCACGCCCGCGGGTGCATCGACGGAGCGGTCTTGCATGTATTCCACGCCGACACGGATTCCTTCCCACGCGCTCGCTTTGGCCAGACGTGTTTCCGCCCCGGCCCGGTCGAGAGCCAACAAGGCAAGCTCCACGTCCGGGCGGTAGGACGCACCGGATGCCGCGGCGCGCTGGCGCAGGGCATCGACCGCAGATTCCAGAGATTGTGTCAATTCGAGGCGGGCGCCGGCTGGCAAACCCAGCGCCGTTTTCAATTCGAGCAGCAGTTTCTCGGCGCCGGTCGCCGCGGTGGTCGATTGCATGGTCCAGGTCTGCTCCTCGACCCGGGCGAGAGCCGACTCCGAAAGCGAGCCCTGGCCGGCGGCAATGCGCTCGGCAGCAAGGCCGGCCAGCTTGGCCGCTTCGGTCCGTGCGTTGCGACCATCCGCCTCGCGTTTCCGCGCGGCCTGGGTGCGGATATAGAGCTCCTGCACGCGGGCGATGAGCAGACGTTCCTCGTTGCGCACCTCGCGCAGCGCTTCGGCCACGCCGACACGACTCACTTCACGCGCGAGGGAGAGTCGCGCCGTGAGGGGCAGCGCCTGATGCAGTCCGATGGTGAAAACACCTTCGTCGCCGGCGCCATCGACAAATCCGTTGAAGCCGTTGAATTCCAGCTCGGGATTCGGCAGGAGCCCGGACTGTCGCAAGCGGCCTTCCGCTTTTTTCACGGCGAAACGCGCGGCGACCAGTTCGCGGTTCCCCATAAGCGCCGCTTGCACCGCGCTCTCCATCGAGAGGGAGGCGGCGCGCGCATCGGACACGGCGACAATCGCGCACAGCGCGATGGTTATTTTCAAAATGTGCTGCTGTTGTTTCATAATCGTGATGGCCGGCAGATTGTGGGGCCGCGCCGGTCGGCGGCGTGAAGGCATCCGGAAGGATGCGACAGCCCGGCAGGCATGCCGGGGCGAGCGACGGGCACACTTCGCCCGTCAACGGTCAGGACAACTGCGGCGGATGATCGATCGAGGAAACCGGCGGTGCGGGCGCGGCGAGAAACATCGGGGAAACATCGGCGATGGTTTCGGCGAAAGTAAGCAGAAACATGCCGTCCATGAGCGCGGGCGCGTGATCATGCGAGGCGCAGCCGTGGTCATGGTGCGACCCGCTGTCTTCCGCCTCGCCGTCGGCATGGGTATGCGCCACGCAATCCGCATGGGTGGCAATCTCCCAGTGCTCGAGCGCATGAGTGGCGTGGGCCACGGCCAAAAGCGACAAACCAGCCAGCCAAAAAATGCGGAATCGGCGTCCAGAGGTCATCAAAAACCCCAAACTAGGCAGTGGTGTCGCCTGGTCAAACCCTTTCACTGAAGCCCAACGGCCCGCGCCGTCCGACGCTTCGCGGACTTCGGGCCCTGCTCTTGGCAAAGAGGTGTTTCCGCATTTCTCTTTTCGGAAAGAAGGCATACCTGTCCCCGCCGCCGGCGTCCTGAAGTTGCCAAAAGCGTCCGCGAAACGTAACAATCCCCGCCATGTCCACCGTTCTCGAGACGCCCGATGCCGCCGCGCGCACCCGCGCAGTCGAGGCGGAAGCCCGCCGCAATGGGGAACTGCTCGGAGAGACCGTGACGCTCAACATGGGTCCGTCGCACCCTTCGACCCACGGCGTGCTGCGCATCGTGCTCGAGTTGGACGGCGAAATCATCACCAAGGCGGACGTCGACATCGGTTACCTGCACCGCGGCGACGAGAAGATCGCCGAGAACATGCAATACAACCAGTTCGTGCCCTACACGGACCGGCTGGATTATCTCGCCCCGCTGGCCAACAACGTGGCCTACGCGCTGGCGGTGGAAAAATTGATGGGGTGGACGCTGCCGGCGCGCGGCCAGGCGATCCGCGTGATCTGCTGCGAGTTGGCCCGCATTTCCTCGCACCTGCTCGGCATCGGGGCCTATGCCATGGACATCGGCGCGATGACCGTTTTTCTCTACACCTTCAAGCATCGCGAGGTGGTCTACAACCTGACCGAGCAGTTGACCGGCGCGCGTTTCACCACGTCCTACACGCGGGTGGGGGGAATGACGCGCGATATGCCGGCGGGGTTCGATCGCCAGGTGCGCGATTTCATCGACGGACTGCTGCCCAGCCTCGACGAGGTCGACAAATTGCTCACCCGCAATCCGATCTGGCTCGACCGCACGAAAAATGTCGGCGTGATCAGCGGAGCCGATGCGATCGCCTACGGGCTCACCGGTCCCAACCTGCGCGGCTCCGGTGTGGATCACGATTTGCGCAAGGCGCATCCGTATCTCGGCTACGAGCAATACGATTTCGATGTGCCGGTTGGTTCGGTCGGCGACTGCTTCGACCGCTACCTCGTGCGCATGGAAGAAATGCGCCAAAGCACGCGCATCATCCTGCAGGCGCTCGATCGCATGCCATCAGGACCGATCTGCGTGGAGGATCCGAAAAACATTTTGCCGAAGAAAACCGACGTGATGACCAAGATGGAGGAACTGATCCACCAGTTCATCATCACCACGCAGGGGATCGATGCGCCGGTCGGGGAAGTTTATTTCGGCGCGGAGAATCCCAAGGGCGAGCTCGGCTTTTACATCTGCAGCAAGGGCGGCGGCGTGCCATACCGTCTGAAAATCCGCGCGCCCAGCTTTGCCAATCTGAGCATCATTCCGGGTCTTCTTCCCGGCCACTACGTGAGCGACGTGCCCGCCATTCTCGGCAGCATCGACTTCGTGATGGGCGAGTGCGACCGGTAGGAAGTTTGCGGACGGCTGGGCCAGCCGTCCCTACCGGAGAAAACGAAACGACCGGCGGCGAGGACGCCGCCGCTACATGTGTCACCGCTCGCGGTAAGTGATGCGCGCCTTGGTCAGGTCGTAGGGGGAAATTTCGATCTGCACTTTGTCGCCCGGGACGATGCGCACGAAATGTTTGCGCATCTTGCCGCCGATGTGCGCGAGCACGACGGTTCCATTGGTCAATTTCACGCGGAACATCGTGCCGGGGAGCACCTCGACAACGACGCCTTCTGCGGGAATGGACTCTTCTTTGGCCATGGAGTCCGAGCAGTGAATCCTGCTTACGACTCGAAATCAACCCACTTGACCAAAGAAGCGAGGCGGGGCACGCCGCCATTGTGCCAGGTCCAGTGCGGATCCTGCATGCGTCCGATGGCGCAAAACCGCGACGGGCGCAGCGCGGCGAAGCGGTCGGCCAGTTCCTCCGTGCAGGGAAAAAGCCCGACCGCGCCGATGTATTCGGAGGCCGGACCGATCGACGAGGGCAGACCCTCCGGCAGCGGTTTGACGAAAATGACGCGGTTGAGCGGCGAGGCGGGAAACCACGCGTCTTCTTCGTAGACCACGGTCCAATCGAGATTCGCACCCCCCTCCCAAAGGGCCACGCGCAGATCGCCCGCGGCGCGGAAGCGATAGGCGGCGCGGAGGTTGGCGATGGCCGCCTTTTCTTCCGTGGTGAGCGGACCGCGCGGATGCGTGCGGTTGAAGCGGTCCATGGCCGAGGCGAGATGTTCCGCATATTCCCGCGCAAATCCGGAAGGCGTGTCCCGCACATAAAAAACCTGCGGGGAAAGGCATCCCTGCTGATCGAAGAGCGAAGCGTCGCGCGCGGCTCCGTCGCACGAGACAAAATGCGGATCGTCCCAAATGACGCCCAAGCTCGCCTTGTGCCCGTATCCGATAAAAATTTGCGAAGGCGAGGCCAGCCCGCGAAATCGCGCGACGGTCTCGTCCGAGCCGTAGACCACCACCGCTTCGGCTTCCGCCAGCCAACCCGGAGGCAACTCTTCCGCGGTTTGGACCTTTGCGCGCAACTCCTCGGGCAGGCGGGTGACAAAATCGCCGATCTCGGCGATCCCGCCGCGCGGAAGTTTGACCAGATTGCGGCTGCCGAGAAGCAATCCGCCGACGATCGATTGCAGCGCGGCGTGCGGCGTGTTGCCGCTGACCACGTGAAGAATGGTCTCGGGCGCAAAGGCTTTCGTCCTGCCCTTGCCGTAATCCACCCACTCGTCGATCGCACCGGCATGACCCAGCTCCAGAGCCAACCAAGCCAACAAGTCGTCCGCCCCCGTCGCACCGAGCAGGGCGCGAAATGGACCGGCCGCGACGGCCAGGGTCCCGGCTCTCTGCGCCGAGGTCACGCGGCAACCCAGAGCTTGATGAAGATGGGAATGATCAGGATGGCCACGATGTTGACGACCTTGATCATGGGGTTCACCGCGGGGCCCGCCGTGTCCTTGTATGGATCGCCGACCGTGTCGCCCGTCACGCTGGCATCGTGGGCGGGAGAGCCCTTGCCGCCGTGACTGCCCAATTCGATGTATTTTTTGGCGTTGTCCCACGCGCCGCCGCTCGAGGTCATGGCGATACCGATGAACAGCCCGGTGACGATCGTTCCGACCAGCATGCCTCCGAGCACCTTCGGACCGAAAAACGGCAACCAGGCAACAGCGACCACGACCACCACCGGCAGGATGGCCGGTATGATCATTTCGCGCAGCGCCGCCTTGGTCACGATGTCGACGCACGTGCCGTATTCGGGCGTGTCGCTGCCGTCGAGAATACCGGGCTTGGCCGCGATCTGCCGTCGGACCTCCTTGACCACGGCGCCGGCCGCTTTGCCGACGGCATCGAGGCTGAAAGCCGAAAAAATGAAGGGCAGGCCGCCGCCGATGAACAGCCCGATGATGACGTTGGGATCCTGAAGATCGAACGCGAGGTTGAACTGCGCGCCGAGTTGCGCGTAGGCATTTTTGAGTTCCTCGACATAGCTGCCGAAGAGAACGAGCGCGGCGAGTCCCGCCGAAGCGATGGCATAGCCCTTGGTCACCGCCTTCATCGTGTTGCCGATGGCGTCGAGATCGTCGGTTGTGTGACGCACGCTTTTGTCGAGTCCCGCCATGACCGCGATGCCGCCGGCGTTGTCCGTGATCGGACCGAAAGCGTCGAGCGCGATGACGATGCCCGACATGGAAAGCATGGCCATCACGGCGATCGCGATGCCGTAGAGTCCCGCGAAATTATACGACAGCATGATCGCGATGCCGATGAAGGCCACGGGGAGCGCGGTGGCATGGAGTCCGGTGGCCAATCCGGAAATGATGTTGGTGGCGTGGCCCGTTTCGGAGGCCTGCGCGATCATGCGCACGGGCCGGTGGTTTGTGGATGTGTAGTAGTTGGTGATGAGAAGCACGACGTAGGTCATGACCAGACCGATGAGCGACGCGCCGAAAACGCTGGCGGCCGAGCAGGCTCCTTTGCCGTGGATTTCGACGCCCTGCGGGAACAGCACCTGGGTGAGGGGCCAAAAAGCGATGGCGGAGAACAGGGCGCTGGTCAGCACGCCCGCCTGCAGAGCCTGGCGCGGCGCGAGGTTGATCGCATTGGTCAGAATAATGGCGACGACGGCTCCGATCACCGAAACGCCGCCGACGAGAAACGGATAAACGAGAGCGGCGGGGGAAGCGTCGCCCGTGGCTGTGAGTGATCCGATGAGAACCGCGCCGATCAGCGAAACAGCGTAGGTTTCGAAAACGTCGGCTGCCATGCCGGCGCAGTCGCCGACGTTGTCACCCACGTTGTCCGCGATGGTGGCCGGATTCCGCGGATCGTCCTCCTCGAGTTTGCTCTCGATTTTGCCGACGAGATCCGCCCCGACATCGGCGGCTTTGGTGTAGATTCCCCCGCCGAGCCGCGCAAAAACCGAAACGAGTGAACTGCCCAGCGCCGTCCCGACCAGGGCGTCGAGCGCGGCGCGCGACGGGTCGGCCGCGCCGGTGAAATGGCTGATGCCGAGATACATCAGCCCCACGGAAAGAAGGGCGAGCCCGACGACGAGAAGTCCGGTCACGGCGCCTCCATTGAGGGCCACGCGCAGGGCCGCGCGCGGGGATTCGGTCGCCGCTTGGGCGGTCCGCACATTGGCCCGCACGGCGATGGTCATTCCGATGTAGCCGGCGGCCAGAGAGCAGACCGCGCCGACGAAAAATCCGATGGCGGATTCCATACCGCGCCCCACCCAGACCAGGCCGATGATGATGACCGCGATGGTGCCGACACTGACGATCTGACGGTTCAGGTAAGCCTTGGCTCCCTGCTGGACGGCGTGCGCTATCTCGCGCATGCGGTCGTTGCCGGAAGGTGCAGCCAAAACCCAGCGTATCAACCAACCGGCGTAGGCCAGACCGAGCAAAGCGCAGGCCAACGAGATGAGCAGACCATCGGAAACAAGCGATATCTTGTGCATAAGAGAAGTGATGAGGGGAAACGGGAAGTTACCGCCGCGCCTGCGGCGGACAAGGCGAATTGCCGGGTCCCCCGACAACAAATTACGCACCGAACCATTCGTCGGCCGAGCGCGAGCATCCGCGCGGCAAAGCGGCGGGGTCGCGTCCGAGCAATTCGAATGCGTCGCCGCGTTTGATGGCCAGATCCCGCGTGCGGATGCCGACGACCGATCCGACATTGGCCGCATCGTAAATGAGCACGATGCCCGTTTCGCCTTCGCCGACCTCCTCGAGGGTGACCGGATCGGCGATGACGGCCCGGGCCCAGAACGGGCCGCGATGCAACCCCCGGGGACCGCGGGCGTAGAACTGCGAACTCAGCTCGGTCATGCCGTATTCGTTGCAGATGTCCGCGGGGTCAATGCCGAGCTTGTTGCCGAACAGCGCATAGAGGTCGGCCCGGGAGATGGTTCTGCCGCTCCCCTTGTATCCGCCTGTTTCCATCGCGCACGAACCGGAGGGAAGCCGGAGGGAAATCTTTTGCCGGTCCATCGACTCGAACAAATGCAAAAACCCGAGCGCGGTGCCGAGGAGACAGACCGGTTCCCCGAGGGATGACAAGCGTGCGAGATCGATCACCCCTTGCGGCGCGATGAAACTCTCGCGCGGCGCGAGCACGCCGAGCATGTGGCTGAGCGAAGAGTGCGGGGCTTCGTCGGGATGCGGGGCGATGACGAGAAAAGGTCCCCGCGGCATACCGGCCAAGCGCCATCCCTCGCGCACCGCGGTCTCATAAATCTCCAGCGTGCGGAAATGGTGCTGACCGAATCCTTCGCCGGTTGTCCCGCTGGTGCGGAAAGTTTTGGCCGTTTGCCCGGCGGGGAAGCTGCGCAGGTCCGCGTGTTTGAAAGCTTCTTGCGGGACGCAGGGGATTTGGCGCCATGATTTCACGCTCTCGCCGACCCCCTGCTGCTCGCAAAAAAGACGGTAAGGCGTGTTGTGACGAAAATGGCACGCATGCAACTGGAGAGCCGCATCTCCGAACTCGGCGCGGCGGTCTCCCCGGATCCACGAGAGCACCTGCGCCTCCGGATTTGCGGCTTCTTCCTGCATGGCGCTATCCTGCCACCGTCCGGCGGCGGGCAAACCTCATTTTCTCCTCGCGCGCGGGCGGAAGCGGGGCACATTTTGGACATGTGCGTCTGTGTGTTGTCACTCTTTGCCTCTTGCTGGCGTCGCTGATCCCGCACACACACGCGGCGGACAAGGTGGCGGCGCAACCGGCCGAAGCCGGCACGGCGCGCGATGTCATTTCGCGCGCGGACACCGCCTACAACAACAAGCGTTACGAGGAGGCGGTGGCGGGATACCGCAATTTTCTCGCCGACTTCGGCTCGTCGGCGGAAGCGGCGCCTTGGATGCCCCGCGTGCGCTACCACCTGGCTGCCGCGCTCCTGCAATTGCAGAAATACAACGACGCGGTCGAGGCCATCGAGGAAGCCCGCAACATCAAGGAGATGGGCGCGAAAGAAAGGGAAGATCTCTCTTTCTGGGCGGGCGTGGCTTTGCTGCAGACCGGCAATCACGAGGAGGCGGGCAAAGCGCTGGCCGAATTCCGCCAGGAGTTTCCGCAGTCCGCCCGCCGCCCGGACGCAGAACTGCTCGCCGCCACCGCGTTGTTGGCCGGGGGAAAAAAGGAGGAGGCGGCCAAGTCGTTCGCCGTCATCCGCAAATCCCCGAAGCATCCGCATGCCGGGCGCGCCGCGGTGCTTGAGTTGCACTGCCTGATCGAAACGGGTCAGGACAACCCCGCGCTCGAACTTCTTGCCGAGGAGGGGCCGGAGATGGGCAAAAGGATCAACCAAGTGGCGACCTTCCAGACGCTGGCTCTCGCCCTGGGCGAAAAGCTGCTCGAAGAAGACCGGCCGCGCGATGCCATCCGCGCTTTGCAGAACGTCTGGGCGCGGGATCGTTTGATCGCCCACCAAAAACGGAAGCTCGAGGAAACCAAGCAGCGTCTGGCCGCGATCGAGGCCTCGCCCAAGCCGGATGTTTTTGCGCGCGCGCAGGCGAAACAGCTGGTGCGCGAAGTGGAGAAAGAGCTGGCCAACCTCGAAAAGATTCCGTCCTTCGACGCTTCGGTCCGCTTCCGTCTGGCCACGGCTTTCCACGCGCAGGAGCGCTACCGCGAGTGCGCCATGTTGCTCGACGATATGTTGCGGCAGATGAAACCGGATCCGGTCGTGGAAAAAGCCACGCTCAGCGCCCTGCAAAGTTGGATGGCGATCGAGCGTTACGACCGCGCCATCGAAGCCTCCCAGCTTTTCGAGCAGAATTTTCCCGCGTCGAAAAGCCTGCCCCTCGTCATCTACCTGCGCGGCACGGCGCAACAAAAAGCGGAAAAATACGACGATGCCGTGGCGACGTTCTCGGTCCTGCGCGAAAAATTCGCATCTTCCGAGCAGGCGCCGCGCGCATTTTTCATGACCGGGTTCACGCAGTTGCTGGCAGAGCGCAATGACGAAGCGGCCGAGACTTTCCGGCAATTCGAGGAGAAGTATCCCGAGCACGAGTTGGCCGAACCGGCGAACTACTGGCGCGGTTCGGCGCTGGCCTTCGCCAAGAAATTCCCCGAAGCGCGCGAGGTGCTGGGGGCGCACGCGGAGAAGTTCCCCAAGGGAACGCTGCTCGGACCGGCGGCCTTCCGCCGCGCCTATTGCGCGCAGTCGCTCAAGGAATACGAGACGGCGGAAGCGGAGTTGAAGGATTACCTGAAAAAGTTCCCCCAAGGCGAAGAGAACGCCGAGGCGCGCATCCTGCTCGGCGATGCCTTGCTCGCGCAGGCCGAATCGGACGAGGGGAAGAAAGTTTATGCCTCGATCGAGCCCGCGTCGGGGCGTTTCCACGAAGACGCGCAATTCAAGCTGGCCAAGGTGCTCAAGCTCGAGGAGGACTACGATGGGCTGCGCGACCTGATGCAGAAATACCTGCAGGCCTACCCGCGCAGTCCGCGCGCGGCGGAAGCGCTTTTCCAGATCGGGCAGGCGTGGCGCAAACAAGACCAACCCGAGAAGGCGATCGAGGCATACTGGGCGGCCATCGGCGAGCGGGGCAACGACGACCAAGCCTACGCCGTGGAGGACATGATGCTGGCCCTCGACCGCCACTACAAAGGCGAGTCGGAGAAGCGCGACTTCCAGGCCCGCCTGCGCGCGGTGCGCGAGAAAGCGCAAGCCGAGGGGCAAAGCGTTCTGACCGTGCGCACCATCTGGGCCCTGGCCCGCAGCGTGAAAAAAACGGATCCCGCGCTGAGCGAAGCTTTGTTGCGGGAGGCCGGCGCGTTGGCCGAGGCGGAGCGGACCAGTCCGGTGATTCTGGCGGACTGCGCCGAGGCGCAATTCGCCGCCGCCGCCGCTGCCGCGCCCGAGGACGCGGCCGTGCGCCGGGCCAACGCCGCACAGATTTATCGCGACCTGCTCAAGTGGCACCCGCGCGCGGCGCAGAAAGACAAGGCGCTCGCCGCGCTCGCGCGCATCGCTGTCGACGCGGGGGACACCGAGACGGCGCTGGCCTATTACGACCGGCTCGAGCGGGACACACCGTGGTCCTCGCTCATGGGCGAGGTCCTCGCGGCGCGCGCCGGCATCGAGATGGAAGCGGGGAACACCGACAAGGCGGCGGAGGCATACACGCAGTTGCTCGCCGCGGAAAACGTGCCGAGCAAAATGAAAGCGCAGGCCCTTCTCGCCCTCGGTGAGATCGAGATGTCGCGCCAGCGGCCGCAGACGGCCATCCCGTATTACCAACGCATCTATGTCCTCTATGGCAAATGGCGCGAGACCGTGGCGCAGGCTTACCTGCGCAGCGGCGAAGCTTTCGAGCAACTCAAGGATGCCGAGGCCGCGCGAAAAACCTACGAGGAGCTGGCCAACAGCGAGGACCTCGCATCGCTTCCCGAAGTGCAAACCGCGCGCGAACGCCTGAAGCGGTTTCCCGCCGCGCCGGACCCGTCGTCATCGTGAGAAAGACCGTCGCCATCTTTGCCGCCGTCCTCTGCGCAGGCGCCGCGCCGCTCGCGGCGCAGGACACCGTCCATTTGACCGACGGGACGAAGCGCAACGTGAAGATCCTCGGCTTGCAGGCCGAAGCGTATCTCATTTCGCTTCCGTCACCCGTGCCGGGGCAGGCCGCGGGCACCACGACCATGAAGCGCGACACCGTTTCGCGCATCGTTTTCGGGCCAGATCCGGTTTTGGACGCGGTGGCCGCCAATGTCGTCGCCGGTTCTCTCTCCTCCGCCCGCTCGCGCTGGCAAAACCTGCAGCCTTTCCTCGGTATTCCGGAATCGCGCGCCGGCGAGGCGGGTTGTCTTGTCGGGGAAATTCTTCTGCTCGGCCCGGACCCCGCGCGCCACGAGGAGGCGCTGGCCGTTTTCAAGACGGTCGAAGCGGGCGCGTGGAATGTCGGCGACCGCCAGCGCGCGACACGCGGGCGCCTCATGGCCATGATCAAAAAAGGACAACTCGAGGAAGCTTCGCTCGAGGCGGAACAGATCGAACGCACGGCGGAGGAACCGGATCTGGTCATCGAGATAAAACTGCTCCTCGCCGAGGCCCGCATGGCGTCGCTCAAGACGCTCTTGGCCGACAACCCCCGCTGGAACGAGGATCCGCCGGTGCGCGCCGAGCGGGCGCGCCTCATCCACGAAGGCGTCGAATTCGCGCTCTTTCCTTTTCTTTTCCACGGCACCAAGCGCGCCCAAGCGGCCCGCGGTCTCTGGCTGGCGCACGGGATCTATGTGCTCGCCGGCGACGAACATGCGGCGCGCGAGGTTGCCACCGACCTCACGTCGATATATTCCGAAACACCCGAGGCGGAAAAAGCCTCGGCCCTTCCCGACAAAAAATCATGATCACACCGAAATACATCCGAGTCCTTGCCCTTGCCGCCCTGGCGTTCCTCGCCGTTCTGGCCGGAGCCCAGGCGCAGGACGCGCCCGCAACACCGCCCGCCGGAAAGCCCGCCGTGGAAAAAAGCCTTCTCGACCTCTTCTTTGCGGGCGGCGCGCTCATGTGGCCGATTCTGGCCTGTTCGGTCGGCACGATCGCGGTCGGTGTCTACTGCTTCATCCAAATCAACCAGAAGAAGATGATGCCGAAGGCGCAGGAATCCGCCGTCTCGCAATGTATGCAACTGCGCGACCCGAACGCGGCCTATCAGCTCTGCCAGAGCCAGCCCAATGTTTTCGCCAACACGATGAGCGCGGCCTTGCTCAAAGTGAACTTCGAACGGGAATTGGCCAACAAGCTGTCCATGGAACAGGCCGCCGGCGAAACGCTCATGCAGGAAGAGCAACGGCTCATGATCTGGGTCAACTACCTCAACATCTTCGCCACCATCGCGCCGATGCTCGGTTTGCTCGGCACGGTCACCGGCATGATCCAGAGTTTCGACCAGCTGGCCGCGGGTCGGAGCGAACCGTCCGACCTGGCCGGCGGTATCGGCGAGGCGATGTTGACCACGGCGGGCGGACTCATCGTCGGCATTCCGGCAATGTTTCTCTTCTTCTACTTCCGCAACCTCCTGCAGGTGGCGATCGGCAACATCCAGAAAGCGGTCACTTTCATGATTGATGTGCTTTCGGGCGAATTGAAGCTCGAGAGCGCGGTGCATTCGCACGAGGTCGCGGCCGAGGAACCCGCCGAGGAATAGCCCCGCGTCTTTGATCCCGTCATGAAGATCTCCCGCCGCCCCGACGACGAGATGGGCTTTCAACTCGCCCCGATGATCGACATGACTTTCCTCCTGCTCATCTTTTTCATGGTGACGACGAAGATTTCCAAGGAGCAGATCAAGGAGGAGATCAAGCTGCCGGTGGCGAGCAACGCCGTCATCCCGAAGGACATCAGCAACCGCGACATCATCAGCATCGACGATCAGGGCCGCTATTTCATCGGCGCCGAGCCGACCGACAAAAAGCGTTTGGCCGACTACCTGAAGAAGCGCTTCGAAAACACGCCGCCCCTGCGCCTTTACATCCGGGCCGACAAAACGACGCCCGCCAAAAAAATCAAAGAAGTCATGAAGATGGCCGCGGACGCCGGGGCGATCGATGTGATCTTCGGCAGCTACCAAACCTGAACCATGCAAGTCCGCCGTCGCGACCAGCAGCTCGTCGAGATGCAAATGGGCCCCATGATCGACATGGTGTTCCTGCTCCTTGTCTTCTTCATGGTCACGGCCAAGCCGGTGAAACAGGAAAGCGACATCAGCCTCGGGTTGCCCGGCACGGTCTCGGCGGAGGAAACGGTGGAGTTGCCCGACGAGCAGCGCATCCGCATCGAGGACGACGGCAGTGTCGTGCTCAACGACTCCGTGATCGGACCGCCGGCCGACAGCGCGTTGACCGGGCTTGTCGCCACGCTCAAGCGCTTCAAGGAATCGGCCGACGCGAACAAGGCCGACGCGCTGGTCACGCTGGATGCTTCCGACGGGACCAATCAGCAACGCATCGTCGATGTTCTCAACGCCTGCGCCAAGGCCGACATCGGCGGTGTGACCTTCTCGGACAGCGCGAGCGAGGAGGAGATGTAGCGTTGCGATGACGACGGAGACTCTCGATCCGCAGATCGCCGCCCGTCAGCGACGCAAGAGGTTGATCGTCACGGTCATCGTGGCCAGTATTGCCGTGCACTTCATCGGCGCGATTGGAGCCGGTATCTGGATCGTCGCGCGCTATTTTCTCCCGCCGGCCGCCACGTTCGAAGTGAAGAAGGAAATCCGCATCGCCGCCGAGGAGCGCGAGCACCGCATGAACATGGCGGAGTTCGACGCGGCGCAGCCCAAGCCGACTTTCACCGACAAGATGTCTTCGGCGCGGCCGACGGAGTTCGCGCTGCCCGACTTGCCGCTCCTGCCGGTGGACACGGCGACTACGCTCGATCCGAGCGACATCGTGTCCGATCAACTCTCCGCCCTCGCCGGCGCAGGCGCCGGCGCGGGAACCGGATCCGGCGGCGGGGGGAAGAGTGGCTCGGCGGTCAGTTTCTTCGGTATTTCCGACATGGCCACGCGCGTCATTATCGTCGTCGATGTTTCCAACACGATGTTCGACCGCCAGCCCGGCAAGTTCCACGCGGTCAAGACGGAGGTGGCCAAGCTCATCCAGGGCCTGGGGATCAACACCCTTTTCAATGTCATCATCTACGAGGGCGGATCGGTCGCCATGTTCCCCGAACCGCAGCCGGCTTCGGATGGCAACAAAGCCAAGGCGGCCGCTTGGGTGGAAAGTGTCGATGGAGGCAGCGACAAGTCGGGCGCGTCCTACAAGAGCAAATACAGCCAGATGGGCACCGGCCTTTACGAAGGCGGAGGCACGCGCACCGATACCGCGCTGAAGCAGGCGCTGTCCATGCGGCCGAGCACGGTTTTTCTCATCACCGACGGCGAGATGAGCCGGATGGGTGGCGGCGCGCCCGCCGAAGAGGAAGACCGCAAGAAGGATGACGGTGCGAGCTCCGATATCACCGAGGCCGAGTTGCTCCGCATGATCAAAGACCTGCAGGGCAAAATGGAGCAGCCCGCGAGGATCCACGTGGTTCATTTTCTGACCAAAGCCGCGCGCGACGAGGAGGAAAAAGTGTTGCGCTCGGTGGCGCGGCGCAACGACGGCCGCTTCCAACAGGTCAAAGCCGAGGATTACTGATTCGGCTCCACTTCATGCTGGCCGAAGTGGCGGTCGCCGTTTAGAAGGAAATGAATGGTGGAAATCCTGGAGAAACTTCTCCTCCTGCAGGAGCGCGATCAGAAGCTGCAGGCTTTTCACCATGAGATCAACGGCGTGCCGGGTGAGAAAGCCGCGTTGCAGAGGGAGCTCGATGCCGCCCAGCGCACGCTGGAGAACGACAAAGCCCGCGCCACCCAGATCGAAATCGAGCGCAAGCGGCTCGAGGTCGAGGCCGATGCCAAGCGTGCGCAGATCGCCAAATACCAGACGCAGCAACTCGAGACGCGCAAGAACGAGGAGTATTCCGCGCTGAAGCACGAGATCGAGCGCGCGCAGTCGGACATCACATCGATCGAAGACCGCGAACTCGAACTGATGCAGGAATTCGAAGATCTCAAGCCGGTCATTGCCGCGGCCGACGCGAAATACACCGCCGAAAAAAACCGCGTCGCCGCGCTGGTCAAAACGGCCGACGAAAAAGTCGGCGTGCTGCAGGGCCGGGCAGCCGAATTGCAAGTCGAGCGCGAGGCGGTTGCCGCGGAAGTCAAAGCGGCCGACGAGGATCTTTTCGAGCTCTACGAGAAATTGTTCCGCTCCAAAACCGGGCGTGCCGTCGTTCCGCTCGAAGGCAACCACTGCTCGGGGTGCCACATGACCGTCACCCCCGCCACGCTGCGCGATGCCAAAGTCGGCGCTAGCGTCGTCTCCTGCGAGCAGTGCGGACGGATTATCTACAACCTGCCGGAGTACGCGTAGAAATTAGTGCCCGTTGGCGCCGTTGCCGTTGGTTCCGGCGCCGCGCGGCTCGAACTCATCGCGGAATTTTCCGACAAAGCTCTGCGTCGGCCACGCGCAGGCTTCCCCGAAAGCGCAGACCGTTCGGCCGGCGATGTTGTCCGCGATACCGACGAGTTGCTTGGCGTCGGTCGTCTTGATGTCGCCGTGGAGCATGCGCGTGGTGACCTTGGACATCCACAGGCTGCCCTCGCGGCAAGGCGTGCACTGCCCGCAGCTCTCGTGAGCGTAAAAGTCGTTGATGTTGTTGAGCACCCAGAGCATGTCGCGCGAATCGTCGAGGATCATGACGCCCGCGCTGCCGATCATGGAGCCGGCGGCGGCCAATGAGTTCGCATCCATGACCAGATCCATGAGGTCGACCTCGACCGTGGTTTCGGCGCCATCGGGACCTTTGCGCTTCATTTTGAATTTCTCCCCGGCCTTGAGCACTTTGGCCGAGCTGCCGCCGGGAATGATGGCCTTGAGTTTCCGTCCGGGCTTCATTCCCCCGCACAGTTCGATGAGCTGGCCGACGGTGACTTGGCCGCATCCGAGTTCGTAAAATCCCGGGTTCCGCACATCGCCGCTGACGCCCAAGGTGCGCGTGCCGCCGTCGCCCGGCGACCCGAGTTTGGCGAATTCCGCGCTGCCCATCGCGATGATGTGCTTCACGTGGCAGAGGGTTTCGACGTTGTTGACGATGGTCGGGCAGTTGTAGAGACCGAAGACCGCGGGGAAGAAAGGCGGTTTGATGCGCGGGTAGGGGCGCTTGCCCTCGAGCGATTCGAGGAGGCTTGTCTCCTCGCCGCAAATGTAGGCGCCGGCTCCCTGGTGGACATAAATGTCGCAGTCGAATCCGGAGCCGAGGACGTTCTTGCCGATGAAGCCGCGCTCGCGGGCCTCGGCGATGGCTTTGGTCACGATGCGCGCCGCTTCGGGGAACTCGCAGCGGATGTAGATGTAGCTGAGGTGCACATTGAGCGCCCAGGCGGCGATCATCATGCCCTCGAGCAACTGGTGCGGATCCTCGTGCAGGATGTAGCGGTCTTTGAAAGTGCCCGGCTCGGACTCGTCGCCGTTGACCACGAGATAGTGGGGCTTGCCGTCCTCGCGTTTGATGAAGCTCCACTTCACGCCGCACGGGAATCCAGCGCCGCCGCGCCCCCGCAGGCCCGAGGCCTTCACCTCGTTGACGATTTCGTCCGGCTTCATGCCCAGCGCTTTCTTCAAGGACTCGTAGCCGCCGTTCCGGAGGTAACAATCGATCGAAGCGTCATAGTCTTCCCGCCCGACATGGCGCAGGACCAAGCGCCGCTCCGCGGGATGCGGCGCGCGGATCGTCTTGCGGTAGCCGGTCTCTCGTCCGAGCAACGAGGCGGCGTCTTCGGGAGCGATGCGTTCGTGCAGATCGTCGCCGACCATGGCGACCGGTGCGCTGCCGCAGCTGGCCAGGCACTCGACAAATTCGATGGTGCAGCTGCCGTCCGGTGCGGTCACCTCGTGCGCATGATCGTCATGGTCGGTGTCGCAACCCGCCGCGCGGCAGAGATTCTTGTGCAGGTCGTAGGATCCGGCCATGGCGCATGAGAGAGTGCGGCAAACGCGGATGATTTTCCTCCCCGGCGCCGTCTGGCGGAACCACGGGTAAAACGTGACCAGTTCGAGAATATTGATCGGCTCGAGTTCGAGACGGCGCGCGATCCAGTCGACCCCGCTGTCGTCGATCCAGCCGAAGTGATTCTGCCAGAGGTGGAGAAGGGGGAGGGACGCGCTCCGCTTCGAGACGGGGTAGTGGGTGACGGCCTCGTCAACGGCGGCCAGAAGGCCCTGCGGGATATTGTCGGCTTGGCGGGACGTGGCGGTCATGAACGGCAATTAGTCCTTCAAGGATACGTCCGCTTCAAGAAAAACGATGCTTCGGGCGCCCCGCGGCGCTTGCCAGCCTGCGGGGAGCCTGCGAAAATGGAAGCCAATCAAAGAAAGGCCATTCATGAGCGAAAAAACATCCCAAGAAGCGAATCACAAATTCCAAAGCAGCAAGACTCACGCGGCCGAAGCGGCGCGCGAATTGCGCGAGGCGGCGGCGGCCAAAGCCCACGATTTGCGGGAAACTCTGACCGAGCGTGCGGGTGAATACCGCGAACGGGCCAACCGCGTTTGGTCGGACACATCCGTGCGCGCACGCGGTCTTCAGGACGACGGCGAGGACTACATCCGCGAGAACCCTCTGCAGGCCGTCGGCATTGCCCTGGCCGCGGGATTCGTTCTCGGCCTGATCCTGCGCCGTTGACCGGACGCCAAATGCAATCGTCACCCGGCGCGGATCAACCGGCGTCGCCGGAGCCGCCAGGGCTTTCCGCTGCGGCTTCCGACTTCTCCGCTTCGGCCATCCGTTTTTCCCGCGCGCTGACCGGACTTCTCGGTCTGGAATTGCGCGAGTCGGGATGGCACGCGCTCGTGCTCACCGCTCTCGGGATCGCCCTGCTGCTCGCCTTGGTTTTCGGCTACATTTTTCTCCTGCTGGCCGCGGGACTCGCGGTGGTCAAAGTATTCGGTGCGGGCCTGATGTCCACCTTGCTCGGCTTGGGATTGTTCCATGTGCTCGTTGCCGTGGCGCTGGTGCTCGTGCTGCGCGTGCGGATCAGACGTCCGATCTTCCCCGGGACGCGCGAGGCGGTGCGGCGCGAAGCGGAACGCCTGTCATGAACCGGGAAGATTATCTGCGCGAGTTGGACTCCGCCGGGCGCGAACTCAGGCGCAGCGGCGCGGATCTCGTTTCCGCGGCCAATCCCATCAACCAGCTTCGCCACGGCGTGGCCCACGAGTGGAAATGGTGGTTGCCGGGTGCTTCGGTCGCGGGGTTCGCTTTGGCGCGCTTCCTCCGGCGTCCCGCGCGTCAAGCGAAGACGGCCGGGCGCGATGCCGCGCAGACGGGCGCCGCTTTTTGGATTCCGCTGCTGGTCAAACTCCTGCCGGCTGCCTTGGCGCAACTGGCTCCTCTTCTTTTGAGTTTGCGCTCGGGGCGAAAGCCGTAGAAACCTTCGCGCCAACGCTGTGTCTGCCGCCCCGGAACAAAGCATCGTCGAAGTCGTCGAGGAGAACCCGCCTGCCGTCCATGTGCTGCACCATGTGGACCAATACTTGGCCATCGGCAAGGAGTCCGGCGCATCGGACATCCATCTGAGCGTCAACCTGCGGCCGACGTGGCGCCGCTTCGGGACGCTCGAGCCGATCTGGTTGCAGGCGGACAAATTGACCGCGGCCGATACCGAGCGCCTGGCCATGAGTTTTCTCGATGAAGCCCAGAAAAAGCTGCTCGAGGAGCGGGGCGATGTGGACTTTGCCTATACCAACGAAAACGGACGCTACCGCACGAGCGTGGTGCGGCACCGTTTGGGTTACGACCTCGTTTTCCGGATCATCCAGGCAAGCGTGCGTTCCATGGACGAACTTGGACTGCCGCCGCAACTCAAGCTTCTCACCCAATTTCAGAACGGGTTGGTTCTGGTCACGGGTTCGGTCGGCAGCGGCAAGAGCACGACGCTTGCCGCGCTGGTCGAGGAGGTGAACCGCACGCGCCACGAACACATCATCACGCTGGAGGATCCGATCGAATACCTTTTCACCCCGCAGGGCTGCCAGGTGAACCAGCGCGAAGTGCACACCCATACCGAATCGTTCGGCGCCGCGCTGCGCGGTGCTTTGCGCGAGGATCCGGATGTCATCATGGTCGGCGAAATGCGCGATCTGGAGACCATCTCGCTGGCCATCACGGCCTCGGAGACCGGCCACTTGGTGCTCGGCACCCTGCACACCGGCAATGCGGCACGAACGCTTGACCGCTTGCTCGACGTCTTCCCGGTCGACCAGCGCGAACAGATCCGCACCATGGTCAGCGAGTCGTTGCGCGGGATCATTTCCCAGCAACTCGTGCCGCGCGCCGACGGAGCGGGCCGGGCGCTGGCCATCGAAATTCTCATGAACACCCCGGCGGTGGCCAACGTCATCCGTGAATCGAAAACGTTCATGCTTCCCGGGATCATCCAGACGGGCAAAAAGCTGGGCATGAAGCTGATGGATGATTCATTGGCCGACCTCTACCGTGCGGGACTCATCTCCGCCGACGAAGCGGTGTCGCGCGCCGAGCAGAAGCCGGCCATGAAGCAAATCTGCGGCGTCATCTGACTTTTATGGCCCACCGTATCGACCAACTTTTCGAAGTGCTGATCAACGCGGGCGCTTCCGATCTGCATTTGGCCGAAGGCCAACCGCCGAAGATCCGCCGTCATGGCGACGTCATTCCAATCCGCGACGAGGTGCTCACCGCGGACGAAATGAACTACATGCTCAGCGAGATCTGCACGCCGAAGAACTGGGAGCGGTTCCAGAACAAAGGCGACCTCGACTTCGCCTACGAGATGAACGAGGACAGCCGGTTCCGCTGCAATTATTTCAAGCAGGTGCACGGCTTGGGCGCCGTCTTCCGGTTGATCCCGACGCGCATCGCCACGATCGACGAATTGGGCCTTCCTCCGGTCATCAAGGAGTTCGGTCACCTCCGCGGGGGCCTTGTCCTCGTCACCGGCCCGACCGGATCCGGCAAGAGCACGACCCTGGCCGCGCTCATGGACTACATCAACACCAACTTCGCCCGCCACATCGTCACGGTGGAGGAGCCGATCGAGTTCGTGCACTCGAACAAGAGCAGCATCATCACGCAGCGCGAGGTTCCCGAACACTCGGCGAATTTTCCGGCGGGACTGAAGGCGGCGCTGCGCGAGGATTCCGATATCGTCCTCGTCGGCGAGATGCGCGACTTGGAGACAATATCGCTGGCTTTGACCGCTGCGGAAACGGGCCTGCTTGTTTTCGGAACGTTGCACACCAACAACGCGCGCAAGACGGTCGACCGCATGATCGATGTCTTTCCCTCGGACCAGCAGGCGCAGGTCCGCACCATGCTCGCGTCTTCGCTGCGGGGTGTGGTCGCGCAGTTGCTGCTCAAGCGGCACGACGGCGGCGGGCGCATTGCCGTGAACGAAATTCTCGTCGTCAACAGCGCGGTCGGGGCCATCATTCGCGAGGGGGCCACGCAGAAGTTGCAGGACGCCATCGTGGGCGGCAAGGCGCAGGGCATGCAATTCATGGACGATGCCATCTGGGCCCAACTCCAGCAGGGACACGTTTCACCGCACGAGGCCTTCATGAAGGCGATCGACAAGAGCCGCTTCAAAGCATTTCTCCCGGAGGAGGAGGCCCAGCTGGCCAACTCGGCCGGTGGCGCCGCGTAGGAAGCGCCTCTTTCGCCCCTTGCCGGGGAAGGCCGGGCCCGATATTTGTTTGCCTCCGCGAGGGCCACGCCCGGCGCCACTATCTCCCATGAAGCCGACCGTATCCCCCGAAGAATTGGCCGCCTTTCTCGAGGCCCGGCACGGCGATCCTTTCCAGACGCTCGGGATGCGTCGGGCGGGCAATTTCATCGCGGTGCGCACGTTCCGCCCGGATTGCGCCGCGGTGAGCGTGGTCGATGCCGGAGACCGCACGAAGGTTTTTGCCGCTGCAAAAATTCATCCCGACGGATTTTTCGAGGCGGTGCTGCCCAAGGGCGAAAAGGAGTTTCCGTATCTGCTGCGCTTGAAGAGCCACGCGGGCGAAGAGTGGGAAGAGCGCGATCCGTATTCCTTCGGGCGGGTTCTCGGCGAAACCGACGTGCACCTTTACGCCGAGGGCAACCACTGGGACATTTACCGCAAGCTTGGCGCGCATCTTTGCACGGTCGAAGGCGTGGCCGGAGTGAGTTTCAGCGTCTGGGCCCCGAACGCGCAGCGCGTCAGCGTGGCCGGTGATTTCAACAATTGGGACGGCCGCGTGCACGTCATGCGCAAGCTCCTCGGCAGCGGCATCTGGGAAATTTTCATCCCCGGAGTCAGGGAGGGAGCGCACTACAAGTTCGAGATCAAAGGACAACACGGCAACGTTTTTCTCAAGAGTGATCCGTTCGCCTTCTACGGTCAGCACGGACTGCAAACCGCATCGATCGTCTACGATCTCGACCGCTTCAAGTGGTCCGACCAGGGTTGGATGGACTATCGCGCCAAACAGGAGTGGCACCGCAAGCCGCTCAGCATCTACGAAGTCCATCTCGGTTCATGGCAACGCATGGCCGACGATCACAACCGGCCGCTCAGTTACGTCGAACTCTCCCAGCGCCTTATCCCTTACTGCCTCGAGATGGGATTCACCCACATCGAACTCATGCCCGTGGCCGAGCATCCGTTCGACGGTTCATGGGGCTACCAGGTTGCCGGCTACTACGCGCCGACCAGTCGCTTCGGTAATCCCGACGAGTTCCGCCATTTCGTCGACAACTGCCACAAAGCCGGCATCGGCGTGATCCTCGACTGGGTGCCGGCGCACTTTCCGAAGGATGCGCACGGGTTGGCGGAATTCGACGGCACTCATCTCTACGAGCACTCCGACCCGCGCCAAGGCGAACACCGCGACTGGGGCACTTACATTTTCAACTATGGACGCAACGAGGTTCGGAATTTCCTCATTGCCAACGCGCTCTTCTGGTTCGAGCAATACCACATCGACGGGATGCGGGTGGACGCCGTGGCTTCCATGCTTTACCTGGATTACTCGCGCGAGGGAGGACAATGGGTTCCGAATTGCTACGGTGGACGGGAAAATCTCGAGGCGATTTACTTTCTCAAGCGTTTCAACGAGGTGAGCTACGAGCGCTTCCCGGGGATCATCACCATCGCGGAGGAATCAACGGCTTGGCCCGGTGTCTCGCGTCCCACCTATCTCGGAGGACTCGGGTTCGGTTTCAAATGGAACATGGGGTGGATGCACGACTTCCTCCACTACATGAGCCTCGACCCGATCTATCGGCGTTACCATCAGGGCAGTATCACTTTCTCACTGCTTTACGCGTTCCACGAGCATTTCGTTCTTGTGCTCAGTCACGACGAAGTTGTTCACGGCAAGGGCGCGCTGCTCGGAAAGATGCCCGGCGACATGTGGCAGAAGTTCGCCAACCTCCGCATGCTCTACGGCCTCATGTGGGCGCACCCCGGGAAAAAACTTCTGTTCCAGGGCGGCGAGTTCGGCCAGTGGGAAGAGTGGCGCTACAACCAGAGCCTCGACTGGCACCTCACGCAATTCCCGCTGCACGCCGGCCTTTCCCGTTTGGTGCAGCACCTCAACCACATCTACAAAAATTATCCGGCTTTCTACGAACTGGATGACACCCACGACGGCTTCGAGTGGATCGACTTCCACGATTCGGACAACAGTGTGGTGGCCTTCATGCGCAAGTCGCGCGACGGGCAGACCGTCGTTTTTGTCATGAACGGAACCCCGGTCGTGCGCGGCGGTTACCGTCTGGGCGTGCCGAAACCGGGCCATTACAAAGAGATTCTCAATACGGACGCCGAAGTTTATGGGGGAAGCAATGTGGGCAACATGGGCGGCGTGGGATCAGAGGCGATACCCTGGCAGGGACGCGA
>JAFMJK010000070.1 GCA_017853515.1 Chthoniobacterales bacterium
TCGGTTCGCCTCCGGGCTACGTGGGTCACGAGGAAGGCGGACAACTCAGCGAGGCGGTGCGCCGCCGTCCGTATTCCGTTGTGCTCTTCGACGAAGTGGAGAAGGCGCACCCCGACGTGATGCATCTGCTCCTGCAGATTCTCGAGGAAGGCAAAATCACCGATTCGCTCGGCCGGAAGATCGATTTCCGGAACACCATCATCATCATGACTTCCAACGTCGGCGCGGAACTGCTCAAGAAGCAGACCAGCCTCGGCTTCGGCGCGGCAAAACTCGACGAGAGCCACGAGGGAATGCGCGACAAGGTGATGGAGGAGACCAAGCGTGTCTTCAAACCCGAATTTCTCAACCGCCTCGACGACATCATCGTCTTCCACAGCCTGCAGAAGAGCGACCTCGAGCACATCGTCGAACTCGAAGTGAAGAAAGTCATCGATCGTCTCAAGGCCAAGGACATCACCGTGGTCCTGGAACCGGACGCCAAAGAATTCCTCATCGCCAAAGGTTACGACCCGCAATACGGCGCGCGTCCCATGCGCCGCGCGGTCGAGCGTTATCTCGAAGACCCGGTGGCCGAAGAAATCCTCCGCGGCAGCTACCAACCCGGCCAGGAACTTCACGTGGTTAAAGAAGGCGAAAAACTTGCCTTCAAAACCAAAGGCGGCACCGAGCCCCCGGCCCTCGCCGCGGCGGAAAAGCCGGAGTAAACGCTCCCTTCCCCCGGGATGGCGCGGAAACATTTGCCAACCCGCGCGCCGGAATTAATTTTCCCCCTGTCGGGCGACGGGGCTTTGCTCCCCGGCAACGCGTAGACCGTGAAACTCAAGCTGAAATGCGAGAAATGCGGGGCCAAGAAGGCGACCTTCAAGCTCTGCAAAAAATGCGGCCGCACCAACCCGTGCCCGGTCAAAAAACTCCTCTTTCAGATCGCCGCCCCGATCATGGTCATTGCCATTCTGGTCGGCGCAGTCTGGTCGGCCAACTGGGTGAGCAAGTTCCGCGCCGATCAAGCCATGTCCAGCGCCACATCCTTTGTCGCCCCGCGCGAACCGAAAGCCGCCGGATCCAACCCGGGCGGAGGCGGACGTGGAGCGGGTGACTTGAATTGGCGGTAAAGGCCGAAACGACGGATCTCGCAAACTGGCGCGCGATGTCAGGGCTGGCGCACCGGCAGACCCGCACTGCGCCAGCCACCGAATCCGCCGGCGTTGACCACACGGAAGCCTTCCCGGCGGAGCATATCTGCCGCGACGCCCGAGCGGGCGCCCGAGGCGCAGTAAACGATCAGCTCCTTGTCGCGGTTGGCTTCGAGCACGGCTTTCCACTGGTCGCGCGCTCCGCGCAGATTGCTGAACGAGCAGAGAAGCGCCGGTTCGGCCACGCCATTTTTCCACTCGTCCGGTTCGCGCACATCGATGAGAACCGCGCTTCCGGCTGCGACCCGCGAGGCGGCTTCCGAAGCGTTGATCGAGGGTCCGGCCAAGACACGCTTCACGACAAAAAATACTGCGATAAGCAGAACAAGGATAAGGATGGTTTTCATAAGGAAACAGTGCTGAAGGGATTCGGGCGCAAAGCTCCTCCATCACTCGGAAAGAAATGCTCGGGAGCCGTCCCCACCCCAAAGCGAAAAGTCAGCGACATATGGACTTATTGCCATAAGTCCATATGTCAATCGGGCAATTCCCAGAGCATGTCGACGGCCCGGATGAAAGCCCGCGCCCGCTTGCTGGGCGAGAGGAGCACCTTGCGCCCTTTCGACTTCTTTTTGACCAAGCCGCTTTCATGCAACCGGCGCAGGTGCTCCACTGCCGTGGATTGGTCGATGCCGCATGCTTCGGCCACCTCGTCGACGCAGGGCGTTGCTCCCCGCAGCAGCAACCTGACAATCTCGATACGTCGATGGTTGGCCAAACCCGCGACCATCCTCGCTCTGCCACGTTCTCTTGCAGCCATGGGTCGCACACTAATGGACTTATGGCAATAAGTCCATACGTCGAACCGAGATCGGGAAATGGACGCGCTGTTGAGTTCCGACAGGGAGTTTGAACTCTGATGCGGTCCGTCGTTTTGTTAATACTGCCGCGCTTGCCGGTCAGGCTCACGATTGACGGTTGGTCAGATAAAAAAGCACCGGCACGGCCATGCGGCTGAGGAAAAGGGAGGCGATCTCGCCGGCCATGAGTGAAATGGCCAGGCCCTGGAAAATCGGGTCGAACAAAATCACCCCGGCGCCGACGACCACGGCCATGGCGGTGAGCAGCATCGGACGGAACCGGACCGCACCGGCATCGATGACCGCCCGGTCAAGCGGCATGCCCTGCGCGCGGCGCAGTTGGATGAAGTCGACGAGAATGATTGAATTGCGCACCACGATACCCGCCCCGGCCATGAAGCCGATCATGGACGGCGCGCTGAAGAACGCGCCCATCAGTCCGTGGGCCGGCAGGATGCCGACCAGCGAAAACGGAATCGCGGCCATCACCACCAGCGGCGTGATGAAGGACCCGAACCATCCGACCATGAGCAAGTAGATGAGGATGAGCACCGCGGCGAAGGCCAACCCGAGATCGCGAAATACCTCGATCGTGATGTGCCACTCGCCGTCCCACTTGATGGCAGGCTGGAAATCGGTGAAGGGCAGTGTGGCATTGTAGATTTCGACCGCACCATCCGCCCCGCCGAAGTTGGACGCATTCAGCTCGGCCAACCGCTTGTTCATCTCGAGGATGGCGTAGACGGGACTTTCCACCTCCCCCGCCACGTCGGCCATGACATGGACCACCGGCATGAGGTTTTTGTGGTAGAGGCTCTTGTCTTCGTTCGTCGTGTCGACCCGCACCAACTCGCGCAGGGGCACCAGGGGCGCGACACCGCCGGAACCCGGTTCCGGCAACGCATTGGCATCACCGGAGCGCACGCGAAGCGAGAGCAACTGCTCGGGCGAGGCCTTGTCGCGGTTGGGCAATTCGAGGACGATGTTGACGTCCTCCTTCTCGCGCGGCTCATGGATAAGATCGATGGATTGCCCTCGTGCCGCGATGGCCAAGGTCCGTGAAATGGTATCCGCGCTGATCCTGTTGAGCGCGGCCTTTTCCTTGTCGACGACGAAGCGCGCCTTCGGTTGGTCGGCCTCGACATACCAGTCGACATCCACGACGCCGGTTGTTTCCTCGAAAATTTTCTTCACCTCCGCGGCGAGCTTCAGCCGCGAAGCATCATCGGGGCCGTAGATCTCAGCCACGATGGTCTGCAGCACCGGCGGCCCCGGAGGCACCTCGGCCACGGCGAGGCGCGCGTTGTGGCTCTTGGCGATCTCCGCCAAACGCGGACGCACCCGCTTCGCGATCTCATGGCTCTGCTCCTTGCGGTCGTGCCGCGGGAGGAGATTGACCTGCAAATCGGCCACCGCGGGACCGGAGCGCATGAAGTAGTGTCGGACGAGTCCGTTGAAATTGAAGGGCGATGCCGTGCCGGCGTAGATTTGCACGTCGCGCACGTCCTTGTCCGGCAACAGCGCATCAGCCATCTCCCGAGCGACTGCGGCCGTCTGCTCGAGAGAGCTGTCTTCCGGCATGTTGAGTATGACCTGGAACTCGCTCTTGTTGTCGAACGGCAGCATCTTCACCTTCACGAAGCCGAGCGGCACGAGGGCGAACGAACCGAGCAGCAGCGCCACAATCACGGCAAGGAAGGTCCACCGCCATTTCGGATCATGGATGAGATGACCCATCCACTGGCGGTAGAGCAGGGTGAATTTGCCCTCCTTCTCTCCCTCCCCGTGATGCGTTTCGACCTCGCGGGCCAGCATGCGGCGCGCGGCCCACGGGGTGACGACGAACGCGATGAGCAGGGACCAGAACATCGCCGCGCTCGCGCCGATCGGGATGGGGCGCATGTAGGGACCCATCAGTCCGCTGACGAACGCCATGGGCAGAATCGCGGCGATGACCGCCAGCGTGGCAAGAATGGTCGGGTTGCCCACCTCGGCCACCGCCTCGATGGCGACTTCGCTCAGGTTGCGCAGCCGGTTCTGCGGCATGCGGTAATGCCGCACCACGTTTTCCACCACGACGATGGCGTCATCGACCAAAATGCCGATGGAAAAAATCAGCGCGAAGAGCGTGATGCGGTTCAGCGTGTAGCCGTAGAGATAGAAAACGAGCAGGCTCAGGGCGAGGGTGGTGGGAATGGCGATGGCGACCACGATCGACTCGCGCCAGCCGAGCACGAACATGACGAGCAGCGACACGCTGACTACCGCGATGGCCATGTGGAAAAGAAGCTCGTTCGATTTTTCCGAAGCGGTCGCGCCGTAGTCGCGGGTCACCGTGATCCCGACATCGGAAGGAAGCAATTTTCCGCGCACTTCATCCACCTTGCGCATCACCGAATCGACCACGTCGACCGCATTGGCCCCGGGTTGTTTGGCGATGCTCAGGGTCACTGCCGGTTCGATGCCTTGTCCGCGCTGGACCTGATACACGTAGGCTTCGGGCTCCTCGGGCCCGTCGACGATCTCCGCCACGTCGCGCAAATAGACCGGACGTCCCTCGTAAACGCCGGCCACCACCTGACCGGCCTCCGCCGCGTTGGTGATGAAACCACCGGACTCGATGAGCACCGTCCGGTTCCCCGCCGTGATCGCCCCGGCCCGCGTTTGCCGGTTGCTTTGCTGCAGCATGGGAATGATCCCCGCCGGCGTGACCCCGCGCGAAGCCATGCGCACCGGATCGAGGAGCACGCGGATCTGGCGCTTGAGGCCGCCGATCAGCGCGGTCTCCGCGACCATCGGGATTTGTTTCACCGCGTCCTGCAACTCCGCTCCGAGCCGCCGCAACTCCATCGGACCCTGCACCGCGCTGTGCAGAGTCAGCGCGAGGATGGGAACATCGTCGATGGTCCGCGGCTTGATCAACGGCGGCGTGACCCCGTAAGGAATGCGGTCGAAATTGGTCTGCAGCTTCTGGTTGAGTTTGACGATGCTGTCTTCGAGGTCCGATCCGACCTTGAAGCGGACGATGACCAGGCTCTCGGCGGGGCGCGAGGTGGAGTAAACATATTCGACGCCGGGAATTTCCCAGAGCAGTTGCTCCATGGGACGCGTCACCCGCTCGGCCACTTCGCGCGCGCTGGCACCGGGCATGGACACCATCACGTCGATCATCGGCACCTTGATCTGCGGTTCCTCCTCGCGCGGGAGAAGAATCACCGAGGCCAAGCCGAGCAACACCGACGCCACGATGAGCAGCGGTGTCAGTTTGCTGTCGACGAACATCCGGGCGATGCGCCCGGCCGCCCCGTCGGAAATCGTCTCGGCTTTGCTCAACCCCGGATCGCTCACGGTTTGGCCTCCACCGCGGCACCGTCTTTGAGCAGGTGCGCATCATGGACCACCACCGCCTCGCCGCCGGAGAGTCCGCTCAGCACTTCCACTTGGCCGTTCATCTTGCGTCCGGTTTTGACCAAGCGCAGCCGCGCCACTCCTTCCTCCACGACAAAGACGCTCTCGATCTGCCCGCGGCGCACCATTGCGCCCTCGGCCACCAGCACGGCGGGACGTTCGCGCACCGGAACGCGCACGCGGCCGAACTGCCCGGCCCGCAGCTTTTCGGCGGGGGGCAAATCGAGTTTGACCAAAAATGTCCGGCTACCCGCCGAAGCGGACGGGGCGATTTCCGACACCTTGCCGGTGAGTGTGGCCCCGGCCGCATCGATCGTGACCGGCAACCCGGCGCCCATGCTGATCCGATCGACCAGAGCCTCGGGAATTTCGCACTCGAAGCGCAGCAGGGAGGAGTTTTCCATCTCGAGCAGCGGCTTGCCCGGCGTGGCCAGGTCGCCCACTTCAACCAGTTTGCGCGTCACCACACCGTCGAAGGGCGCGGAAATCTCGGTGTATTGCAGCATGGTCCGCGCTTCGACCAGGACGGCATCGGCGGTGCGCAAACGTGTCGTGGCCGCGTCGAACTCCTGCCGCGTGGACGATCCGCTTTTCAGGAGTTGTTCGATGCGGGCGTAATCTTTCTGCGCCTGATCCTGGGCCGCCTCGGCGGAATCCAACCGCGCTTTGATTTCCCGGGCGTCGATGCCGGCCAAGATCTGGCCGCGTGTGACCCGCGCGCCGGGCGCCACCTTGATGACGTCGATGACCCCCGTCACCTTGGCGGCCAACACGGCCCTCTGTGCCGCCTCCACATTTCCGACCACTTCCTCGTCGTCCCACAGCGGTTGCACGGCCACCGCCGCGACTTGCACAGCCATCGGCGGACCCGACGGGCCGGGCACGGCAGCTTCTTCGCCGTGCTTTCCGCAGCCCGCCAGCAGCAACAAAGGCGCCAGCCCGATCCATGGGAATTTAACCGTCTTCATTTTTCCACTTGATATATTACCACATAGTAATAAAGTAAAGACATTAATTCGCCATGGCCAAAACCAACCCACGCCAACTCAACCGCATGGCCACCCTCTTCGCTACGCTGTCGGACTCGACCCGCCTGCGCATCCTCAACTGTTTGCGCGGCGGTCCCCGCAGCGTCGGCGAGATCCACCGCGCCTGCCGTCTCAAGCAGGCCAACACTTCCAAGCACCTCCGGGTCCTGCGCGAAGCAGGTCTGGTAACCCCCCGGCGCGCCGGCACCACTGTGCATTACCTCATCAGCGAACCGCTCATCTTCGACCTCTGCGACGTCGCCTGCGGAAAGTCCGCGAACGGAAAATCATGAAAAATCTCCTTATCCTCGGCGCGGGGACGGCCGGCACCATGATGGCCAGCCATCTGCGCAGGAAACTGCCCAAAGGGGATTGGACCATTACCCTCGTCGACCGCGCGCCGGACCACTACTACCAACCCGGCTATCTCTTCATGCCTTTCGGGATTTATTCCGAGGATGACGTTCGCCGTCCGATGAGTCGCACCATCCCCCGCGGGACCGTCTACCGCGAAGCCGACGTCGACCGCATCGACGCGGAGGCCAACCGCGTCCACCTGCAGGATGGCGATGAAATCCCCTACGACATCCTCATCATCGCCACCGGGGTCCATCCCGCCCCCGGCCAGGTGGAAGGCATGGTCGATGGCGACTGGAGGAAAAACGTCCATGAATTCTACACCTTCGAAGGCGCGCAAGCCCTCACCGAGCGCATGAAATCATGGCAAGGGGGCAAGCTCGTCGTTCACATCTGTGAGATGCCGATCAAATGCCCCGTTGCGCCGCTCGAATTCTGCTTCCTCGCCGACGCCTGGCTGCAAAAGCAGGGACTCCGCGACAAAACGGAAATCACCTACGTGACCCCGATGTCCGGCGCGTTCACCAAACCCGTCGCCTCCGGGATCCTGAGCAAACTGCTCGACGAAAAACGTATTTCCGCGGTCGCCGACTTCGCCATCGCCCGCGTCGACGCCGAGAGAAAAGCCATCGTCTCTTGGGACGAAAAAGAAGTCTCCTACGACCTGCTCGTCACTGTGCCGCCCAACATGGGCGCGGAAATGATCGACCGCTCCGGCCTCGGCGACGAACTCAACTGCGTCCCGACGGACAAGCACACCCTGCAATCGAAAGCGCACGCCAACATTTTCGTCATCGGCGACGCCACCGATTGCCCGACGTCCAAAGCCGGTTCGGTCGCACACTTCGAAGCCGAAGTGCTGACCGAGAACATCCTCCATTTCGTCGCCGGAGAGCCGCTGCGCAGCAGGTTCGACGGACACGCCAACTGCTTCATCGAGTCCGGACACGGCAAAGCTTTCCTCCTCGACTTCAACTACGACCAGGAACCTGTGACCGGCACCTTCCCGCTGCCCGCGGTCGGACCGATGAAACTCCTCGCGGAGTCCCGCCTCAACCACCTCGGCAAAATGGCCTTCAAGTGGGTCTACTGGAACGTCCTCCTGCCCGGCCTCCCCATCCCGTTCGTCGGACACAAAATGTCCCTGCGCGGCAAAAAGATCCCGCCGAAAGAACTCAAAGCAGCGGCATGAAAAATCCAGAGATGTCGACCACCGATGACACGGATCACACTGATAAGAACAGAATCGTTTGCTGCACCTGTCTGAACCGATCCGTGTAATCCGCGGTTAATCCCTTCTGAATTTCCCGCTCACCAAAACCTAAGAAGACAACACAAGCATCATGCCAACCAAAACCCTCGCGGGCACGCCCGTGGACACCGACGACGAGGGCTACCTCGTCAATCACAGCCAATGGAACAAAGATGTCGCCGCCGCGCTCGCCGCGGAGGACGGCATCACTTTGACCGACCGTCACTGGAAGGTGATCGACTTTATCGATGCCGACTTCAAGGAGCGCGGCGTCGTTCCCGGCATGCGCCGCATGAACAAAGTCGGCAATATCCCGACCAAGGATCTGTATGCTCTTTTCCCCGACGGCCCGATCAAGAAAGCCGCCCGCATCAGCGGCTACCCGAAGCCCGTCAGCTGCGTTTAAACGGAGGAAATCACCATGTCCGACAAAATCAAAAAAGTCTCCATCATCGTCTCGAAGGGATCGCTCGACGGCGTTTATCCCGGGCTCATCATGGGCAACGGCGCCCGCATGGAGGGGATCGAAGCGAACATCTTTTTCACCTTTTTCGGTCTCTATGCCGTGCTGAAAAAATACATGGGCAGCATCAAAATCGCCACGGTCGGCAACCCCGCCATGCGCGTGCCGGATGCCAAGGGCTTTCCGCTCCCCACCATCCTCGGCGCCATCCCCGGCATGTCGGCGTTCGCCACGCACATGATGAACAAGGAAATGGACGCCCTCGATATCCCGCCCATCCCGGAGTTCATCGAAATGATCCACGATGCCGGCGGCAAGCTCTACGCCTGCAAAGCCACGGTCGACATGTTCCATCTCACCAAGGACGACTTCTGTCCGCAGGTGGAAAAAGTCCTCACGGTCGGCGAATTTTACGAATTGGCCGGCGGCGGACAGATCATCTTCACCTGAGAAACCACCTATGCGCTACGTCGTCGAAACCAACAAAACTCCCGAGGTCGCCGTCGAAGACCTGCGCGCCGCCGTGGCCAAACACGGCTTCGGCGTGCTTCACGCTTACGATCTGAAAGAGACTCTCACCTCGAAAGGATTCCCGCTGGAGCACGCGTGCCACATCCTGGAAGTCTGCAATCCGCAGCAGGCCTCGAAGGTTCTCGCCGAAGACATGGGCATGAACATCGCGCTGCCCTGCCGCATTTCTGTCTACGAGGAAGACGGAAAAACCAAGATCGCCACCGCGCTGCCGACCAAATTGCTCGCGGCCTTGTCCGACTCTCCCGCCCTCGCCGCCGTGGCCGAAGACGTCGAGGCGAAGATGAAAGCCATGATGCACGAGGCGGTGTAACGGCATGAGTGCCGTCCAAACCGTCGCCGTCCTCGGGGCGAGCAATAATCCGGAACGCCACTCGAATATGGCCGTCCGCCGCCTGCGCGAAGCCGGCCACCACGTCATCCCGGTCAATCCCGCCCTCCCCGCAGTCGAAGGACTCCCGGTGGCCAAATCCCTCGGCGAGATAAAAGAGCCCGTCGATACACTCACGCTCTACGTTGGACCGCAGCGTTCCGCCGCAATGATCGGCGAAATTCTGCGCCTTGCGCCCAAGCGCGTCATCTTCAACCCCGGCACTGAGTCGGCGGAACTCGCCACCGCCCTCGATCGCGCGGGTATTTCTCATGTCGAGGGTTGCACGCTGGTGATGCTGCAGGCGGGGCAGTTCTGAAACCAATCACGAAAAGTTTTTCGACTTTTCACACCCCTCGGTAGGGTCGGCTGGCC
>JAFMJK010000071.1 GCA_017853515.1 Chthoniobacterales bacterium
GCCCTACCAACAACGCTCTACCGATAAGTCCACGACCTTTTGGTGTTTGGTATGAAACTTGTTCCGTCGGCGGGGACGCCGACGCTACATCATGCAGAGGCGCCGTCCCCGGCGCCGCATTCTTGACTCAACAGCACTTGGCGCCCTGCCCGACGCCCGCTTTGATCAGGATCTTTTCGAGCGGACAGAATCCCGTGAAGGCGGTTTGGAAGAGATTGAACCCGACGAAGGCCGGGAGCAGGAACCACCACTGGTTGACGAAGTAACCGAGGGCCAAGCCGGCGAGAACGAGCGTTCCGGCCACGAGGTAGATGATGCGTTGGATGTTCACTCTGCAATGATAACCCTACTCCAGATGCCACGTGAAACCTATTTGCGGCGGCGGGAGTTCCTGTGTTTTTGCCGGCTGTTCCGTCTGGAATTCGTTGCCGCGCGCGTCCGCCTCGGGGGCGAGCCCGGCCCCGAGGAGAAGGGCAATTTGCTCCGGGGACAACTCGGGCACGGACTCGAGCCGGAACTGATGCCGGCCAAGCGGACCCCAGGCGGTCGCGGTGGCTTGATAGGCGCCCGCTTGCGTCACGCCGGTGACGTCGAGGAAAGGAACCCAAGGCATTTCGCGCGTGAGCGTGAACTTGGCGCAGGGAAAACTCATCGGACCGGAGGGCAACGCGGCCCGCATTCCGGAGACTTCGACCAGACCGACCGGAACAAATTCGGCCAGTGGACCGGTGAGAAAAACAACCGCCGAGGCGGTCGCACCTGCCGGAAGTTGCACGGGCTCCGCGGTGTGCACTCGGACGTTGCCGTGGCAATCGGCGAACCATCCGCCGACACGGAACGGTGCGGCCAGCGCGATCGGCTCGATCGCACCACCCATCGGCATGAGGAACGGCGCTGCGGAGAGGGAAATATTCGCCGTGCTGCCGACCAAGGCGACGTCTCCGCTGACGGTGCGCTTGTCCGTTGATTTTTCCACGCTCAGATCAAGGTCGGCGTTACAGCGGTATTTCCCGGTGGCGAGCAGTCGCAGTTTCCGGCCGGAAATTTTCGCGGTCGATTTGACCTTGAGCAGATCGGAAAAGTCGCCGCCGCCTTCGACGGTGAATGTCCCCTCGCCCATTTTGCCGTTGGCATTTTCGAACTTTCCGGCTGAACCGGCAAAAACGTAGCGCCCGGTGAAATCGGTGACCGCATCGAGTCCGTCGACCGGAACGAAGGAGACTCTGCCCCAGGCGAGCGCGCCCTCGAGCACGGGTGCGTCAAGTTGTCCGGAAAGCGAGACCGATCCGGATAACTCCCCGGAGAGCGGCTTGGGTCCGGCGAAGTTTTTCAAATCGAGCGGCGGAATCTCGAGCTTTGCGCCGGCCGGCTTCGAGCGGTCGAGCAAGCGCCAGCCGCCGTTGTCCTTGCGTCCGAGCAGCGGGATCGAGGCGGTGAGTTTCACCGGATCCGCCGCCCCGGTGTCGAGTTCGCCGGAAATATCGAGACGCTGCGAGGCGAGCACGGCTTTGCCCGTCACGCGGGATGGCGGGATGGCGAAGGAATCGAAGGCGGCCCGGAATCCGTCGATGGTGAGGATGGATTTGGCGGACGGATTTTCCCAAGGGCCCGAAGCATCGAGCCTCCAATCGACACGACCTTTGGCGGTCGCTTTTTGCCCGAAGAGGTTGGCCAGCAGACCGATCTGCAAGTCATCCGAGCGAGCCACGGCGTAGATGTCGCCGCCGGGCAGCATGGTCTGCGACCAGGTCTTTCCCTCGAGGAGGAGAGGATATGACACCGGCAGGAAAACTTCCGCGCGCAGGAGACGGTTGCGCAAGTTGAAGAGTTGGATGTCCTGCACGGAGAGGCCTTTGCCCGAGAGGTAGCAGGAGGCGGAGAGCGAAAGCGGGCCGCGATCGAGCAAAAGGCGGCTCACGTAAACATTGCCCGGGGAATAGCTGGCCGCGATGTTGCCGTTGAGAGGAACCGGATTGAGTTCGCCGGTAAAATCGAACAACTCGAGCGAAACGACACCCGAATGGGCGCTCGCCGTGCCGTCGCCATCCCAGAAGACGAACGCGCCGCCCCGCCGCGCCCAATCGGGAGCAAAGCGGCCGAGGTTCTCGAGGTAGCGGGAGGCCTCGCGGATGCGCGCCTCAAGCCGGCCGCGGTAAGCGAGGGGTTCCTTGAGCGACACTTCCCCCGAGGCACGGACGAAATCGGGACCGCTGTGCGATTCGAGCGCGGCGATCTTGGCGTTGCCTTCGGCGAAGGTGACATCGGCTTGGAGTGTTCCCGGGGGAACGCCGGGGACACGCAAATCCCAGCCGCGTGCTTTGAGCCACCCGGACGGTGCGCCGAGCCGACCGGTAATTCGGGCCTGCGCGTCGAGACCGCCGGACAATTTGTGCCAAGGCCGACCGAAAAGATCGGTCAGTGCGCGCACGTCCTTGGCGGTCGCATCGAGATCGAGCGAAAGTTCGGAGCGCCGCCAATCGGAGCCGGGAATATCGAGCAGCCCGCGCGCCGCAACGCGGTTCGATTTTTGCGCGAGCTGCAGTTCGTCGATCTTGAGCCGGCGACCGGAAAGGCTGGCTCCGAAACGAAGATCGTCAAAAGCGCCTTTATGCCAGGCGAAATTTTTTGCCTCGATGCGCAGCGAGGATTGGGCCTCGAGCGGCACGGCGAGATCGCCGTTGAAAACGAATTTGAGCAAGTCCAACTTGCCGCTCGGCGGAGATTCCAGGTCAAGCAAGCGCCCGAGGCCGTCAAGCTGGCAGCCGAAAGCGCTCAGCGCCACGGTTGTATCCGGGCCGGCAGCCGTCCACTCCGCGTAGACACTGCCGCCGAAAGCGCGTGCTTTGAGCGTGAAGGCATCCGGGCCGCCGAGCACGGCGGAGAAGAGTTCGACGACAATGTCTTTGTCGAGTTCGGTGTCGGCGAGATAGGCGATGCCATCGCGCCAAGCCGTCACCCCGCTTAAACCGGGGAATGTTCTGGTCCAACTGCCGCTCCTGAGTCCGATTTCGCCTGCGCGGAAGTCGCCGGTGCTTTCTTCGGTGAGAAGGACGCGCGTGTCTTTGAGAAGAAGATGGCGGTCGCCGCGGGAGACAAAAACTTTGGAAGTCTCGACCTCGATGATGAGCGGCCATGCGGGGGTGAAGAACGGCCGCGCCGCCGCGGAGAGGGCGTGTCCGCCGGGTTGCGCGTTCACCGCCAGGCGGTATCCGCCGGAAAGTGCGGTCACTTTGATGCGGCGGAAAACGCGCTGCGGATGGGAAAAAAGCTCGGGCACCGCGGCGACGGCCAATTCGACCTTCGCGGCGCGCAGATCGCTGCCGCGCGCGTCGCGCAGGCGCACATTGCCGAGCAGCAACGGTCCGAAAAACCGCGATTCGAGCACATCGAACTCCAGCTCGTAACCGGCCGAACGGGCCATGGGAGGAAGGGCGAGGCGCGCGGCGAGACGCAGGAGCGGACCCTGGGCAATCCAGAGCGCGGCGAGAAGGATGATCGCGGCCGGAAAAATCCACCCGAGGCAGCAAAGGACCGCGGGGCGCGAGGCATCAGTTCGCGGTGATGCGGCGGTCGGCATGGCTCGACGAGGCGGAAGAAATTTCCCCTAAAAAGTTGCAGCCCTCCTCACCGAGTGGCGAGAAGGGCTGCTGTTCCCCCCAGAACAATCTTTACTAAAGATGTAAGCAAAATAGCGCGGAGTGCAGGAAAGGCAAGGGGAAAAATGGAAAAAATTTTTCCCGTCGCGGAATGGAATAGCTAACCTATTACAGATCAGAATCTTATGCATGGAAAAATTTTTGCCGAAAAATCTCCGACGGGGGTCATTTGAGGACCAGCATCCGAATCCCTACCAAGATCATCAAGATTCCGAAGGTGCGGGAGAGAGTGTCGTTGGAGAGATGCTTGAGCCAATCGGTGGCGAACCACGCGGCGGCGGCGGCGCCGATGGCCACGGGGATGGCCACCTGCCATTTGACGAGCGAGGCGGCATGGTATTTGGCCGTGGCGACGAGGGAGACGAAGATGATGACGGCGAGCGAGGTGGCCACGGCGGATTTCTGGTCGAGGGCCATGAGAAAAACGAAAGCCGGGACCATGATGAGTCCGCCCCCCACCCCGCAGAGCGCGGCGAGCACGCCGGTGATGACGCCGATGCCGAGGCCGAGAAGAATCTGCGTCGCGGTCATGCCAGGGCCAAGTCTTCGATCCACTCGAGGCGGTGGGCGAGCATGGTTTCGCCGTCGAACTCGAAAAATCCGCGGAAGCAGCGCCCCTCGAGAAATCCAGGCAACCAATGGCGGTCGTCGGCCCACATGCGATCGAAGGGAATTTCATCGCGCCGCACCCAGAGCGGAATCGCCTCATCGGTCTCGACCGGTTCGCCCTCGCATCCGTCGGCCGAAAACACCGTGCAATGCAGCGCGTAGCCGTCGGCGAACTGGAAATGCAATTCGCCGCGCGCCTGCGGATCGAAGGGAGTGACACCGAGTTCTTCCTGCACTTCGCGCACGGCGGCCTGCGCCGCGGTCTCGCCCGGTTCGAGTCGTCCGCCCGGGCCGTTGATTTTGCCCGCGCCGAGTCCGCGCTTTTTGTGGATGAGCAGAACCTCGTCGCCGCGCGTGACGAAGCAAAGATTGGCGCGCTCGGTCGGCTGCCAGACGGCCCAGTCGGTCTTCACGATTTTTTCTGCCGGAGCGGCACGACGAGCACGGGACAGTCGATGCGGCGCAAAACGCCGGTCACCACGCTGCCGGTGAAAAGATGGTAGAGCGCGCCGTGTCCGTGCGAGCCCATGATGACGAGGTCGGCGCCGGTTTCCCGCGCCGCGGAGAGGATTTCGTCGGCCGGAAGCCCGAACCTGACTTCCGAACTGCAGGCCAGGCCGCGCGCCGAGATTTCCGCCGACAATTTGGCGAGGCGCTCCGACTCGATGCGTTTCTCGGCGTCGAAGTCCTGCGCGAATTGCAACTGGGCCATGGCCGGGTCGACTTCGAGTCCGGCGGTTTCCGCAACCGGTTCGATGACGTGGAGAAGCTGCAAAGAGGCGCCGCGGGCGCGCGCTGTTTCCTCGGCCAAGGAAAGAAGCTTGCCCGAAGCATCGCTGAAATCGACCGGCACGAGAATTTTGCCCATGGGGGGATTTTCCGGCGGACGCGGCCCTTTCGCCAGACGGAAATCAGCCCCGTGGACAGAGTCGGGCATTTGTGGCAATTTCGAAGGGAGTCATGCGCCCTTTCCTCCTAACCGCTTTGGCCGCGGTGGTCGCTTTCGCCCCCGCCCGCGCCCAGGAGGAGGCATCGCCCGAAGAAGTGGAAAAAGAGGCGAAGCTGGACGATTACGCGCGCGAGGAACTCGGGGTCAACGAGCTGACCACGCCGTCGATCCAGGGCCTGTTCAACGATCTCGAGGCGTTCAAGCCCGTGCCGATCTCGTTGATCGAGAAGACCAATTTCGACCGCACCTACAACAACCGCTTCCAAACCTCGCTCAATTTCGGCGCGCTGATCTGCGACGGCTTCTTTGCCGTGGTGGCCGAGCAGCGCGGTTTGGTCGAAAAAGTCGGCCGCTCGCTTTTGCGTCAGGCCAAAAGTCTCGCCGTCGGCCAAACCCTTTCCACCCACGCCAACAGTCTGCTCGAGATCGGCCAGCGCGGCGATTGGACGGAGCTGAAACTCGAACTGATCAAGACACAGGAAGACGTCGAGGATGCCATGATCGAATTGCGCGACGAGGAAATGGCGCACATGGTCAGCCTCGGCGGATGGCTGCGCGGATTCGAAGTCGGTTGCATCGTCACGGCGGACAACTACACGCCGCAGCGCGCCGCGGGCCTCAAGCGTTTGGACGTGATGGACTATTACCTCGACCGGCTCTCCACGCTGAACCCGCGGTTGAAAAACACCGAACTCTGCACGGCGATCACCTCGCGCCTGCAGACCATCCGCGCCATCGCGGATGAATCGGGAGCCAGTCCGCCGACCGAGCAGGACGTGAAGCGCATGCGCGATCTGGCCATCGAGATCAACGATGCGATGTCGGCGCGAGTCGACGAGTCGGGACAGATCATCAAATCCGAGTAGCGGGGTCCGCATGCCCGCGCTGTTCCGTCCACCGCCGCGCAGCCGCGCGCCGCAGTTGCACCGCATAGCGGGCGAATTTTTCGGCAAGACATGGGAACTCTTCCCGGCCGAGGCGGCGGGCTTGGGGCTGAAAGAGTATCGCGGACAACTCGGAAGCAACCGACCGGAGGATCACCGGAAGCACGCCGCGCTCGCGGCAAGCACGCTGGAGCGCATCGAGGCGTTGCCCGAGGGGGACGGCGACGACTGGACCGACCGGCGCGCTTTCCTCGCTTACCTCCGCACGACGCTGTTCCACGGCGTGACGCATCCGCGCTGGCAGCTCGATCCGCAAACGCACAGCGGTGCGGCGGCCAATGCGGTGTTTCATCTCCTTGTCCGGCACGCCGACAACTTGCGCGAAGTCGCGGACGACATCGTGTCGCTCGCCGGGCAGATCCCGCGTTACCTCGACGAGGGTTACGCCTGCCTGCGACGGCCGGTGCCGCTGTGGACCGACCTCGCGGCGCGCTCCAGCCGCCATGCAGCGACGTTCATGGAAGAGACGGCAAAGCAGATCGTCCCGCTTTGCCGTGCCAAGGCCGCCGCGCAACGCGCCTTTGCCCGCGCGGCCGGGGCTTTCCGGGATTACGCGCGCAGATTGGAAAAAATCCGCACCGGTTCCCAAGACGCCTTCGCCATCGGTCGGGACAATTTCGAGTTTCTCCTGCGCGAGCGCATGGGCACCGATGCGTCGGCGCGCGAACTTTGGAACGAGGGTCTGCGGTTGGTCGAACGCACGACGCAGGAACTCAATGCGGAAGCGCGGAAGTTCGGACGGCGGCCGGCGCACGAAATTCTGGAAAAGCTCCGCAACGAATGGCGGCCCGCTGCCGGGGATCTTCTCGCCGAATACCGCAACGTCACCGCGCAGATCAAAAAGCAACTGGGGAACGCGGGAATCGTGAGTCTGCCGCGCGGGGAAAAATTGAAAGTCATCCAGGTCCCGGATTTCCTGCGCGAACAATTCCCCACCGCGGCCTACAGCTCGCCCGGCGCCTTCGATCCGGACCAGACCGGCATTTTCTGGGTCAACGACCTGTCGAAGCACGCGAAGAACGAATCCGCTCGCCGCGCCGAGGTCGCGCAACATTTCGGATTGGAGCTGACGTCCGCGCACGAGGCTTATCCCGGACACCACCTGCAGTTCATCGTGCAGAACCGTCATCCCAGCCACCTGCGACGCATGTTCTCGCACGCCATTTTTTACGAGGGATGGACGCTCTGGTGCGAACAACTGTGCATCGAAAAGAAAATCTACCGCGCACCGCACGCGCGACTCATGCAATTGCACGACGCGCTCTGGCGGGCGAACCGCATCCTGGTCGATATCGGACTGCACACCGGCGGCATGTCGCACGCACGGGCGACCAAGCACATGATGGACAATGTCGGCTTCACCAAAGCGCGCGCCGCGGCCGATGTGAATTGGTATACGGCCGCGCCCACCGTGCCGATGAGCTATCTGCTCGGACGCGAGAAAGTGACGGCGCTCTTTGCCGCGCACCGCGGATCCTTGCGCCAGTTCAACGACTGGCTCCTCTCGCACGGCGCGGTGCCGTTCTCGTGGTTCTCCTCGCCACGCTTGTAGCGGCGGTCTGTGACCGCCGGTTCCTTGCCATGGAGTTGTTCCGGCGGTCACAGACCGCCGCTACAAAAAAGGAAGGTGTCCGCGTTGTTCGCCCAGCACCGCGGTTCGCTGCGCCAATTCAAGCACCGACTGCTCAATACGAACGCAATTGCAATCCGGAGACGCGCGCGAATTCCGCCGTGTTGCGCGTGACGAGCGGCCAGTTTCGTTCCAGTGCCGCGGCGGCGATCCACAGGTCATTGGTGCCGATCAACTTTCCGCGCGACCGCAACGCCCGGACGATAGATGCGTAGACATCCGCCACCGCGCGCGTGACCGGCAGCAGTTCGAATGATTCGACCACCGACAAAAAAGTCGCATCCATCCGGTCGGTGAATCCTTCGGCGAATTCGCCATAAGCGGTGATGGGCAGGTAGGCGCCGGCTTCGGCATGCTCCTGCAAAAACTCGTGCGCTCCTCCCCGGGCTTTTCCAACGCGTTCGCGCTGGAAGTCGATGAGGAACGTGGTGTCGAAGATCAGCGCTTCCATCGATCGGAGGGCGGCAAGTCGTTCGCCTGTGCGCGGTCGAGGTAATCGAGAGTCTCCACCGGGACGCGTCCGGTGGCGCGGGCGAGCAAGTCGCCGCAGCGCTTGCGGGAATTGTCCCAACGCGCCCGCTTGATCACGGTGGAAAAGGACTCCTTGGGATCGCGTTTGGCGCGAACAAGCCGCAGGTAGGCCTGCTCGTCGACAGAGAGAGTCTTGGTTGCCATACACAGATCAATACACAGATATACCGCGACGTCAAATTCGGTCTTGAGGTGCGTGTCTGCGCCGAGGCCGCCTTCCGCGGGCAAACCGTGACAAACTCAGCCGGGTCCGTTCGAACCGTTAGTGCCGAAACAATTCAGATAGGTGTAGCCCTCGAGGGCTTTTTCGTACGAGTCGAGGAGGCGCATGCCTTCGTTGGGTTTGAGGCGGTCGGCTTTGATCGCGGTGTCGACCTGCACTTTCATGCGGCGGGTCAGCTCGCTTTTTTCCCACTGGGTCAGCGCGAGGACATTGCCGATCGTGTTGCCGCCGATGATTTCCTCGATGTAATAGCCGCTCTCTTCGTCCTCATCCAAAAAGATGTGCATCTCGTTGACGCGGCCGAAGAGGTTGTGCATGTCGCCCATGATGTCCTGGTAGGCGCCGGCGAGGAAAAATCCGAGGTAGTAGGGTTTGCCTTCCTCCGCACGATGCACGGGGAGGGTCGGCTTCACATCCTGGAGGTCGATGAAGCGCGCCACTTTTCCGTCCGAGTCGCAGGTGATGTCGACGAGCGTGGCCTGACGATCAGGCGCTTCCGACAAGCGGTGCAGGGGCATGACCGGAAAGAGTTGTCCAAGCGCCCAGTGGTCGAGGAGGGATTGGAAGACGGAGAAGTTGCACATCACCTGATCGCCGAGGGAGATTTCCAATTCCTTCACTTCCTCGGGCACGTAACGAACGCCGCGGAATAGCTCGACCACCTTGGCCGCGATGCGCCAGTAGACGGTTTCCACCTTGGCCTTGGCGGGAAGATCGAGAAGCCCGAGCGAAAACATGGAATCGGCCTTTTCCCGGATTTCCTGCGCGTCGTGCAGGCTCTCGAGACGGTGTTTGCTGCCGAGGGATTCATAGATGGCGATGATGTCGCGCACGACAACAGGGTCGCCTTCGGCCGCTACGACTTCGGGTCCGCGCGAAACTTTCTCGATCGCGCCGAAAGCCTCGACGACGAGGACGGAATGGTGCGCGGCGATGGCGCGGCCGCTTTCGCTGACCAGAACCGGGTGCGCCACTTTCTCCTCGTCGCACACCTCCTGCACCGCGGCGACGACGTCGCGGGTGTATTCGTGCAGAGAATAATTGACCGAACTGTCGA
>JAFMJK010000072.1 GCA_017853515.1 Chthoniobacterales bacterium
TCTTCGAGGCCAACGGTATCAAACCTTGAACGAGTTTCTTTTATTCGCCGGTCTGGTCGTCTTCACTGCGGCCTGTTTCCAATTCGCCCATCCCGTCATTCGCCGCTTGGGCCTGCTCGGCATGGCGGTGACGGTTTTTGCCGCGGGCTATCTGCTTTCGGGAAATCTCTGGATCGGTGCGGCCTGCGTGGGAGTCCTGCTCATGCTTCCGTGGATCGAAATCCTCCTGCGTATCCGCAAGCTGCGCCTGCCCTTGCGAAAGCACTTGCGGCAGACCGCGCCGCCAACGCGCGAGATTTTTCCGGAGTTGGACGAAATTACCAACGAGATTGAATCTGTCGGATTCGAACATGTGGCCGACCTCGGTTGGGAGATGGACGGCTACCGCCAATTCTTGCGCCTTTACGCTCATCCGCAGCGGCGCGAGGAGGCCGCCATCACGTGCGTGGAGCAAAACCAGATCGGCTTCCATTTCGCCAGCGTGACCTCGCGTGCCGGCGACAATTCGGTTTACACCACATGGAACTGCCCGGTGTCTTCCAGTCTCAAGACGCCGCCGGCCGTTCATCTCAACCGCATGGGCGGTGAAATCCGCTTCGATGCGCTGCTCGCCGGGCACGACCAGTTCCTCGCTGCGGCCGGACTGCAACGCGAGAGCTTGCGCGCAGTCGATGCGGACTCGGTGCGGTCCGCGGTGGAGTGCGATATGGAATCGCAGATGCAGCACAATCTTCGCGAAGGACTCTTGGAGCGGGCCGACGACGGGCACGGACGCTACTCTTGGCGCGGAATGCTTTTCTTGTGGTTCCAGGTGCTGCGCGATATTTTCCGGCTCTCGTGAGAGCCCTGTTCCCCATGACCAGGCAATCGCCGTCGTTCGGACGGGTCGACCAGATCATGGTCGAAGAACGCGCCGCCACTTTCACCAAACGGAGTATCAAGGCGGACTCGAAAATGCAGGGCCTGCGCCTCGCCTTTTCCATGCTCGACCTGACTACGCTCGAGGGCCGCGACACGCCGGGAAAGGTCATGACCCTTTGCCACAAAGCGATGCATCCCGCGCCGGAGCGCTACGGGGTGGGGCCGGTTGCCGCGGTCTGCGTCTACCCGAACCTCGTTCCCGCGGCAAAAGCCTTCCTCCGAGGCTCGACAGTCAAGGTCGCCGCGGTGGCGACTTATTTCCCGAGCGGCCAATCCTCCTTGAAAACCAAACTCGAGGACACGCGCGTCGCGCTCCGTTCCGGGGCCGATGAGATCGACATGGTCATCGACCGCGCCGCGTTCCTCCGCGGCGAATACGGCAAAGTGCACGACGAAATCGCGGCAGTGAAGCAGCTCTGCGGTGATGTGCATCTGAAGGTCATTCTCGAGACCGGCGAGCTTGTTACTTACGACAATGTCCGCGCCGCGAGCATGATCGCCATGCAGGCGGGGGGAGATTTCATCAAGACGTCCACCGGAAAGGTCAGCCCGGCGGCCACACTACCCGTCACGCTCGTAATGCTCGATGCCATCCGTGAATTTTTCTTCGCCACCGGCGTGCGCATCGGTATGAAGCCGGCCGGCGGCATCCGCTCGGCCAAGCAGGCGTTGCAGTATTTGGTCATGGTCAACGAGACGCTCGGCGACGATTGGCTTACGCCGGACCTCTTCCGCCTTGGGGCCAGCACGCTGGCGAATGACATCCTCCTGCAAATCGCCAAGGGCGTCGATGGACGCTACCAGAGCGGCGACTACTTCTCCCTGCCATGAGCAAAAAATCGAAAAAACTCGTCACCCGCGCGGCCACCTTGGCTGCCCCGGACCACGCCGCCCCCGTGCCCGCGCGCGACCGTCATCTGCGTTTCAACGAACGCTGGAATTACTCGCCGGCTCCCGAGGTCCACACCGACGTCACGATCAAGCCGCGCTACGAACTCTTCATCGGCGGCAAATTTGTCAAACCGTCCTCCGGCAAATATTTCCCCTCGATCAATCCGGCCACGGAGAAACAGCATGCCGAAATTGCGCAGGGCTCGGCGGCTGATGTGGACAAGGCGGTCAAAGCCGCCCGCCGCGCCTACGAAAAGACGTGGGGAAAAATGCCCGGACGCGAGCGCGCCAAGTATCTCTTCCGCATCGCCCGACTGCTGCAGGAAAAAATCCGCGATCTCGCGGTGATCGAATCGCTCGATGGCGGCAAAACGATCCGCGAAAGCCGGAACATCGACCTGCCTCTCGTTGCCGCGCACTTCTTCTACCATGCGGGCTGGGCGGACAAACTCGACTACGCGTTTCCCGGACGCAAACCGCAGCCGCTCGGCGTGGCCGGACAAATCATCCCTTGGAATTTCCCGCTCCTCATGGCCGCGTGGAAGCTCGCGCCCGCCTTGGCCTGCGGTAACACGTGCGTTCTCAAGCCGGCCGAGACAACATCGGTAACGGCGATGCACTTGGCTGAGATCCTCGCCGAGGCCGATCTGCCCGAGGGCGTGGTCAACATCGTCACAGGATTCGGCGACACCGGCGCGGCCATCGTCAATCATCCGGACATCGACAAGCTCGCATTCACCGGATCGACCGAGGTCGGCAAGATCATTGCCAAGTCGGTTGCCGGCACGCGCAAGAAGCTGACCCTCGAGCTGGGCGGCAAGGCGGCCAACATCATTTGCGAGGACGCCCCCATCGACCAAGCCATCGAGGGCATTATTCAAGGCATCTACTTCAACCAGGGCCACGTCTGCTGCGCCGGTTCGCGTCTTTTCGTCCAGGAAAGCATCGTCGAGCCGGTCATCCGTCGTCTGCGCAACCGGCTCTCCACGCTGCGGGTGGGGGATCCTCTCGACAAAAACACCGACATCGGTGCGATCAACAGCCGCGAGCAACTCGGCAAAATCCGCGAGCTGGTGGCCAGCGGCGAAAAAGAAGGCGCCGAGCTTTACCAACCGCCGTGCAAACTGCCCTCGAAGGGATTTTTCTTCGCCCCGAGTTTCTTCACCGGAGTGACCGATTCGCATCGCATCGCGCAGGAGGAAATCTTCGGTCCCGTTCTGAGTGTCATGACTTTCCGCACCCCGGAAGAAGCGCTCGAGCGCGCCAACAACACGCCCTACGGATTGAGTGCCGGTGTTTGGACGGACAAAGGCAGCAAAGTGTTCAAGCTCGCGACCCAATTGCGTGCCGGCGTGATCTGGGCCGAGACCTACAACAAGTTCGATCCGGCCAGCCCGTTCGGCGGCTACAAAGAAAGCGGCTTCGGTCGCGAGGGCGGCAAGCAGGGCCTGCTCAGCTATCTCAAGCTCGAGTAGCTGGTGAAATTGCAGCGGCGGAGCACTGTTCTGGGGGCTGAGCGGGGACACGAAAGAGCCGTCCAGGTCACGCTGGTTTTCGTTCGTCTGGCCAGGTGGATCGCGCCGTCCCGGCGCGATATTCCCATCCGAACAATCGCGATGGGGACATCGCGATCCGTTTGGCGAACGTAGTTTCACGCCTCCGAGGGTAGGGACACGCGGCCCGCGTGTCCGATGGTAAATGAGCGGACGAGCGAGCCGCTCGTCCCTACCTTGGGCAGCAGAAGCCCCGTGGGATTCTTTTCCTCTGCGTTCTGCGCCCCCACTCTGCAGTTGCCCGCCCATTCTGCTGGTCTCCGTAATTCGCACGGATGAAAAAGACGCCCCGCCATGCTCGGACTGAACCGCCTCAGCATCCGGGATGCTGTCTCGGGCGGCGCCCGCCGGCGATTGGAGCGGTTTTGGTAAAGTTGCTGCTGCTCTGAGCTAAGTGCCGCCGATGGCCTCGCGGCTGTTCGGCAAACTGCCTTTGTCTGCTGCTGAATGCCTGCGGCCGGTGGGGGCATCGCGCCGGAGACGGCGCGGTCCACCTTCAATCAACTTGGCGGCGGCGGGTAGGATCCTGCGGTGCTTGCGGCAACAGGCTGCGCAGGGAGGCAAGGGCGCCTTTGCGGGGCAGGTTTGATCCGGGTGCGACTCCGCCCACGCAGGTGTCGCCACCCTTTTCGCGCGCGGCATCGAGGGCGCTTTGCGCGCGGCGCATAAGGTCGTCCGGTCCGCGCTGCTCGTCCGGCACGGCCACGGCCACGCCGACCGAGACTCGGTGGGTGTGGTCGTCATCGGCTGCGCGCATCGCTTCGACGATCTGCTCGCCCACACGCCGTGCGCCGTGCGGAGGCGTAGCAGGCAGGATGGCGATAAATTCATCGCTCGCGCGGCGCAGCACGATGTCATTGGTCCGCGCGCAATGAACCTTCATCGCGCGCTCCAAGATCTCGACTCCGACCGCCGTCGCCGATGTGTCGAAAGAAACAAGGGCCAAGGTCAGCGGGCTGCTTTCGGCGGCCCCGCGGTTCCATGCGTTCTGCAGGGCTGCGCGGACCTTCTCCTTGGCCTCGAGGGCCGAGAGGGGCGGGGGGACGGGGGTCATGGCGTGAGCTTGGGGCCGCCGCTGGTCCGGTGCAAGCGGCAGATGCGAGAATCATCTTTTTCCTGTTTGCCGCGACCATCGGACGCGGCTAATTGTTTTTCATGGAGCCCGCTTTGTTGCCTTCCGATGAAGGCGCCCGCTTGCGTGCCCTGGAAGAGCTCCAACTTCTCGATAGCCCGGCTGAGCAGGAATTCGACGACATCACGCTGCTCGCCTCCTTTATCTGCGAGGCGCCCATCGCGCTGATCTCTCTGGTCGACAAGGACCGCCAGTGGTTCAAGAGCAGGGTCGGCCTCGATATTTCCGAAACCCCGCGCGACATCGCTTTTTGCGCCCACGCCATTCTCGGCGACGATGTCTTCGAGGTTCCGGATGCGGCGGCGGACCAACGGTTTGCCGACAACCCGGTGGTCACGTCGGACCCGCACTTGCGCTTTTACGCCGGCATGCCGCTCAAGACTTCGGACAACCACAACATCGGCACGCTCTGCGTGATCGACCGAAAGCCGCGGCATCTGAGCGAGGAACAACGCGCCGCCCTGCGGGCTCTAGGTCGCCAGATCATGCGCTTGGTCGAGTTGCGCAAATCGACGCGCTTGCAGGCCGATTTGCGGCGCAAGCTCGCTTCGGAGGTTGCCTTGAGCCGCGCCATGGTCGAGCACGCCGGCGCAGGCATTATTTCCACCGATCTCGATGCCACCATCCTGACGTTCAATCCGGCGGCGGAAGCAATGCTCGGCTACCCCGCGGATGAAGTGATCGGCAAGGCTTCTCCGGTCACCCTGCTCCACGATCCCGCCGAAATCGAGCGGAGGGGTGCCGAGCTTTCCGTCCGTTATGGCGAGAACATCACCGGGCTAGACATTTTTCTCCGGCCCCTGCGCGACGCGGCTGCCGACACGGTCGAGTGGACTTACACCCGCAAGGACGGGAAAAAGATTCCGGTCAGTTTGACTTTGTCTATTTTGCGCGACGAAGGGGGGCGGCCCTATGGCTACCTCGGCGTGATACGCGATCTCACCGAGATCAAAGCGAAGAGCCGCCGAGTCGAAGCCGCCGCCCGGTTGGGCGATATCATCCGTCGCAGTCAGGAAGATTTCATCGCCCGCGGACCGACCAACGAAATGTTCGATCGTCTGCTCTCCGAAATCCTCGACTACACGCAGAGTGAATACGGTTTCATCGGTGAGGTGCTCTACGACGAGCAGGGAGCGCCTTACCTCCAGACGCACGCCATCACCAACATCGCGTGGAACGAGGCCACCCGTAAGCTCTACGACGAGCACAGGAAGTCGGGCATGATTTTCCGGAACGTGCACACTCTCTTCGGCGCGGCCATGACCACCGGCGAGCCGGTCATCGCCAACCATCCGGCGACGGATCCGCGCCGCGGCGGTCTGCCCCACGGGCATCCGGCCATGAATTCATTCCTCGGCATACCCTTCCGCTACGGCGAGAAACTTGTCGGCATGGTCGGCGTGGCTAACAAGCCCGGAGGGTACGACGAGGAATTCGTGAGCGAGCTGACTCCTCTTACCGCATCCTGCGCCGCGCTCATCCACGCCATGCGCCTCGACGCCGAACGCTCCGCGACGCGCCAGTCGTTGACCCGTGAACAGGATCGCTTCCGCTTGATTGTCGACACCGCCGCCGAGGCTTTCATCGAGATCGACCAGGATGGCACCGTCACCGAGTGGAACCAGCGCGCCGCCGAGGAGTTCCACATTCCCGTATCCCAAGCGGTCGGACGCCGCGTCGACGAGCTTGTCACTCTGCGCGACGAGCACGGAGAAGCGTCAGGGCTGCGCGACCATGTGCCCAGCGAGTTGGAGCGCCCCGGGCAATCGCGGGAGTTCACCTTCGTGCGCGCGGACGGCTCGGGTTTCCAAGGGGACTTGGTCATGTGGGCCATGCCATCGGGCGACGCGCGGCGCTGCTGCGCGTTTGTCCGCGACGTGACCGAACGCCACGAGTTGGAAAGGCAGCAGCGCCTGCGCTTCCAGTCGGAAACCCTGCTCAAGGAAATCCACCACCGGGTGAAGAACAACATGCAGGTCATCTCGAGCCTGCTCAGCATCCAGTCGGGTCAACTCAAGGACGAGGCGCAGCGCGACGTCTTCCTCGAGTGCCGCGAGCGCATCCGCGCCATGTCGCTCATCCACGACCGGCTCTATTCCGCCGGCAGATACGATGGCATCGATTTCGGCGATTACCTGCGGGAGATGGTCGCGCTCATCACTTCGTCGAACAGCCCGGCCGACGCCGATGTGCGCATCGACCTGAAGGTCGATCCGGTCGAGGTGCCGGTGGAAAAAGCCGTTCCGCTCTCGCTCATCGCCAGCGAGCTCGTGCTCAACTCCCTCAAGCACGCTTTCCGGGGTCGCCGTTCCGGCACCATCACGGTGAGATTGGGCTGCGAAAACGGCGCCTGCCGGCTCTTCATCGGCGACGACGGCCCCGGCATGCAGCTGCCCGATCCGAACCACAAGGGTGTCGGCATGCAACTCATCGAGGGACTGACCAGGCAGATCAAAGCCAAGCGCGAATCTTCGGCGGGGCCCGGTGTCGGGACGACCATCATTTGGGAACAATGAGCGCGACGGCAAAGACATCACCGCGCATCCTTATCGTGGAAGACGAGGCGATCACCGCGATGGACCTGGCCGCGGAATTGAGCCGCCTCGGCTACGAAGTGTGCGGTATGGAAGACACGGCCGAAGGTGCGGTGAACGCGGTGGAAAAAGAGAAACCCGCTCTGGTTCTCATGGACATCCGTCTGGGGGACAGCGGCGACGGCATCGAGGCCGCACAGCGCATCGCGGACCGCAACGATGCGGCGGTTGTTTTTCTTACGGCACATTCCGACGAGCAAACCCTGGCGCGCGCCTTGGCAACTTCGCCCTACGGCTACATCGTCAAGCCTTTCCGCGCCCGCGAATTGAAAGTTGCCGTCGAGTTGGCCCTGAGCAAACGCGCGGCCGAGCAGGCCGCAACGGAGAAGATGTCCGAGTTGGTCCTGACCGATCCGCTGACCGGACTGGCCAACCGCCGGCATTTCGACCAGACGCTGGCTTCCGAATGGGATCGATCCGTGCGTGAGAAGCAGCCGCTCGGCCTGCTGATGATCGACATCGACCACTTCAAGGCCTTCAACGACTCGCGCGGGCACGCCGCCGGGGATGAGTGCCTCAAGGTCGTGGCGAAAGCTCTGCGCGGTCATTGCACGCGCCCGGGCGACCTTGTTTGCCGTTGGGGCGGTGAAGAATTTGCCGTGATCCTTCCCGGGACGGACGCGGCCGGCGCCAACCACGTTGCCGGTGCGTTGGTCGAAGTGGTGCGCAAACTCGGACTCGAGCACGGCAAATCCGATGTCTCGCCTTGCGTGACCATCTCGGCCGGTTCGGCCGCCATGCTTCCTTCCGGCGACGGATCCGCCGCGCTGGTGGAAAAAGCCGATGCCGCTCTCTACGCGGCGAAACAGTCCGGACGCAACCGCGCACACCGCGCGGAGTGAGCCCCGCGCATTCTCCGCCGGTCAGCCTTCTTCCTCCGCGGCGCGCGTGTGGAGAACGTCGCCGAGCCACCAACTGATGCCGCGTGCGGCCAGCTCGGCCATGGCCATGGGATGCTTTTCCAACTGGCGCAGAACTTGCGCGGTAAAATCGGTCTCGGGTTTGTGCTCCGTGCCGGAGACTTGCATCGTGCACCAGTGAAGTCCGTCCTCGCTGCGCGCGAACACGGTCGTCGTCGCGTCAGGCAGCCAGTGCAGGGACGACTCGGGCAATCCGACCAGGATGGTGCCGTTCATTCGTCCGTCGGGCGCGATGCGCAGTGATCCGCGCAGTCCGGCCTGCCCGGGCGCGAGCACGTCGATGTTGTCGAGGAAGAGACCGCTCCCGTCCTGCCGCCACCGGCAGGAGGCGGCGGTCAACTTGACCTCGGAGTAATCCCGCGTCTTGAGGAATCGGTCGAGAAACGCTTGGAAACGGAATCCGGCGAGCTGCGTGTCTTGCAATTGCACCGTGCCGCCGCCCGCGCCCTTCGCCACCTCGGTGCCGCTCCAGGACCATTGGACGCTTCCGCCGATCGTCCCGTGCAAACTTCCGGCGATGCGCGGCGGGAGATAGGCGCCGAGCGGGACGCCGGAAACATCAAGTGCCAGCGTGGCGGCCGAAGTCCGCGCATTCCACGAGCCGCGGCCTTCGGCGGAAATGGTCGCGCCGGCGCGGAAGGTAAGATTTTCGACACGGATGTCGTCGCCTCCCATCACGTACGAAACGGTCGCGCTCCCGATCGTGAGCTTTTTCAGGTCCGGTAGTCCGGCCCGATCGGCCAATTGGTTCAGATAGTCCCAATTCGTGAGTTCGCCCTCGGTCAACGACACCGTGCCGCTGCCTGTGATGTTGCCGCCCGAGGCATCTGTGGCGTAGTCGAGGTTGCCGCTGAGCCGTCCGCTCAGCACCTTGGCCACTTCGCCGGGAAGAAAAGGCACGATGTCGAGCGAATCGATCTTCGCGGAGGCCTTGATGCTTTTGTCCGCGTGCTGTCCGAGCCGCAGCGCGAGCTGAAGGTTGCTGCGCCGGGCGGAAGGTTCGCGCAGGTAAAGATAACCGATGTCGATCATCTCGCGCGTCACGTAGACCTCGAGCGCGTCGATCTCCATTCGCGGGTAGTCCGGATAAAGGAGCTGTCCGCCTTTGCCGAAGTATTTGAAATTGTTGCCGATCATCATCGCCCCGATGCGCAGGCTTTCGCCGCGAACGGTGTCGCGACCGAAGGGAAGCTCGATCGCAGTGTCCGGGCAATCTATCCATCCGCAGCTGAACCGCGACGGCATGAGGAAGGCATACCAAGGCTTGGGGGGAACGACCGGATCTTCCCGCTTCAAGGCATCGTCCGGGTTGACCAAGCGGAAATCGGCCTCGGCGATTTCGATGGATGGCACGCGCCACTCGCCGCGGAGGATTCCCGCTACGTCGAACGACCCGCGCGCCCGGCCGGTGTTCAGCGCGCCGATGGCCTGACCGGGCCAGCCTTTGCTTGTGAAGTTTTCCGCAACGACACTCCAATCCTCCTGCAGTCGAAGCGGGCCGAAGTTTCCATTGACCTTCAGCGCGTGCGACACGCTCTGCGAAAGGAGGCGGTCGAAGTCCGGCCCCGTC
>JAFMJK010000073.1 GCA_017853515.1 Chthoniobacterales bacterium
AAAAGTGGCTACCCGGAACTTTTTGGTCCACCACCGACCGTCCGCTCATCCAGCGCGCGGTCAAGCGCTCTGCAGACCTTGCCATTGCCCTCGTCCTGCTCGTGGCACTGTCGCCTTTGATGCTGCCACTCGCTCTGGCATCGCTCCTGACTCAAGGCCTTCCCTTTTTTTACCGGCAAGAACGCGCCGGACGCGCTGGGAGAAACTTCACGCTTTTCAAATTGCGCACGATGAAACCCGATGCGGAGGACAACGGCCCGCAATGGGCGGAAAGAGACGATAGAAGAGTCACGAAGTTCGGGCGATGGCTGCGCCGGACAAGGCTCGATGAGGTTCCGCAGTTGTGGAATGTGCTCAGGGGCGACATGAGCCTTGTCGGTCCGCGACCGGAGAGGCCGGAGTTTGTCAGCCGACTCGAAGCGGAAATTCCTTTCTACCGGGCACGGTTCGCGATCAAGCCCGGACTTACCGGTTGGGCCCAAATCAAGTCTGGCTACGCAGTGGGAACGGACGGCGCCAAGAACAAGTTGGAATACGACCTCTATTACATCAAAAACCGCTCGTTTTGGCTCGATCTGCTCATACTGCTGCAAACTACCCGTGTCATTTTCGGGCTGCAGGGGCGTTGAACTGGGCGGGCCACACCCCCAGATTGACACAACTGGTCTATTCAATAGACTAGTTGGCGTGAAGCAGACACCCCGCGTTCAGGAAGTCGGCGCCTATGAGGCCAAGACCAATCTGTCCCGCCGCCTCAGCCAGACCCGCGCCGGAAAGTCCTTCATCATCACCCAACGCGGCAAACCCGTCGCGGAGCTCAAACCCGCGCCGGTCAAGCGCGTACAGGGTCACTGGGGCGACATGCAGGGCAAGATTCGGGTCGGGGACGACTTTTGTGAGCCGCTCGAGGACATGAAGGAATACATGGAGTAGCCGCATGCGCTACCTCCTCGACACCCATACCGTGCTCTGGATGCGGGAAAACAACCCGCGCCTCAATCGCGCCAAGTGGGAACGCGTCTTTTACTCAGCCGACAACGAAATTCTCGTGAGTGTGGTCAGCCTGTGGGAAATGACGATCAAGCGCTCCCTCGGCAAGTTGGACTTTGACGGCTCACTCGAGGAATTCGCCGCCGACTTGGAAACCAAGCACGGCTTCACCTTACTCCCCGTTTTACCAACGGATCTCGATCGCCTCGCCACCCTCCCGCATCACCACCGCGACCCGTTCGACCGCCTGCTCATTGCCCAAGCCCTTGAGCAAGGGGCCATCGCCGTGACCAACGACCGCCACTGGAAAAAATACCGCTGCAAGGTGCAGTGGTGACAAGGTGGCTCGCGATGTCCCCATCGCGATTTCGGATCAATTATCGCGCACGGAGTGCGCGATCCACCTACAATTTTGCTTCGAGGTCGGCGATGAGGCGTTTGGCGGCGTCGGGAATGACGGTGCCGGGGCCGAAGATTTCGGCGGCGCCGTTTTGGTGGAGGAACTCGTAGTCCTGATGCGGGATGACGCCGCCGACCACGACGAGGATGTCGGGGCGGCCGAGTTTTTTCAGTTCGGCGACGAGTTGCGGCAGGAGCGTTTTGTGACCGGCAGCCAGCGAGCTGAAGCCGACGATGTGCACATCGTTTTCCACGGCCTGCTTGGCCGTTTCCTCCGGAGTCTGGAAAAGCGGACCGATGTCCACGTCGAATCCGAGGTCGGCAAACGCGGTCGAGACGACTTTGGCCCCGCGGTCGTGTCCATCCTGCCCGATCTTGGCCACAAGCATGCGGGGACGGCGACCGTGCCGCTTTTCGAAGTCTGCGCTCATGCGGCGAACCTCGGCAATTTGTTGGTTTTCGCCGAACTCGCGTCCATAGACGCCGGAGATGGAACGCACCACGGCCATATGGCGACCATACACCTTCTCCATGGCATCGGAAATCTCCCCGAGCGTGGCCCTCGCGCGGGCGGCCTCGACGGCGAGAGCGAGCAGGTTCCCCTTCCCACTCCCGGCAGCTTTGGTGATGGCCTCCAGCGCCGCGGTCACCTTTCCGTTATCGCGCTCGGCCCGCAGCGTCTTCAATTGCGCGATCTGCTCTTCGCGCACGGCGGTGTTGTCGACTTCAAGAATGTCGAGAGGCGCTTCTTCGGACAGGCGGTATTTGTTCACGCCGACGATCGCTTCGGACCCGGAATCGATGCGGGCCTGACGCCGAGCCGCGGCCTCCTCGATCCGCATCTTGGGCAGGCCCGTGTTGATCGCCTTGGCCATACCACCCAGTTTTTCCACCTCGGCGATATGAACCCAGGCGCGATCCATGAGATCACGGGTCAGACTCTCGACGTAATATGACCCTCCCCAAGGATCGACCGTGCGGCAAATACCGGTCTCCTTTTGGAGGAAGATCTGCGTGTTGCGCGCAATCGCGGCGGAAAAGTCGGTCGGCAGCGCGATGGCCTCGTCGAGCGAATTGGTATGCAACGACTGCGTCCCACCGAAGGCGGCGGCCATCGCTTCGATGCACGTGCGGACCACATTGTTGTAAGGATCCTGCTCGGTCAGGCTCCAACCGGACGTCTGGGAGTGGGTGCGGAGGGCGAGCGACTTGGGATCTTTCGCCCCGAGCCCGCGCATCAGCTTGGCCCAGAGCACGCGGGCGGCGCGCATCTTGGCGATTTCCATGAAAAGATTTTTTCCCTGCGCCCAGAAAAAAGAAATGCGCGGGGCAAAAGCATCGATCGGGATGCCCGCCGCCACGCCGGTGCGGACGTATTCCACCCCGTCGGCCAAGGTGTAGCCGATTTCCAAATCGGCCGGCGCTCCTGCTTCGTGCATGTGATAACCGGACACGCTGATGCTGTTGAATTTCGGCATCTTCTCGGACGTGTAGGCAAAGATGTCGGCCACGATGCGCATCGAGGCCTCGGGCGGATAGATGTAGGTGTTCCGCACCATGTATTCCTTGAGGATGTCGTTCTGGATGGTGCCGTTGAGCTTGTCCGGCGAAACACCCTGCTCCTCGGCTGCCACGATGTAGAATGCCATGATCGGAATAACCGCGCCGTTCATGGTCATGGAGACGGACATCTTGTCCAGAGGGATGCCATCGAAGAGCGCCCTCATGTCGAGGACGGAGTCGACGGCCACCCCGGCTTTGCCCACATCGCCGACCACACGCGGATGATCGGAGTCATATCCGCGGTGGGTGGCCAAATCGAACGCCACGCTCAAACCCATCTGACCCGCGGCGAGGTTGCGGCGGTAGAATGCATTGCTTTCGCGCGCGGTGGAGAACCCCGCGTATTGGCGGATGGTCCAAGGACGGACGACATACATCGTCGGATACGGTCCGCGGAGAAAAGGCGCGATTCCCGCGGTGAAACCAAGTTGCGGGCAATTCGCGCGGTCGGATGGTCCGTAGGCCTGCTTGACCGCGATGTGCTCCATCGTCTCGTCGGAAGGCGCTGCTCCGGACAAGGCGGCGGGGCCGGCTTTCGTTTCGGGTGCATTGGCCAAGTCGCCCAGCGCGGGTGTCGCTTTCGCCCATGCGGCCTCGCCGATGTCTTTGCTCAACGATTCGACGAACCATGAGCCACCGCCCGCATCGGCCACACCCGCCAGGAGGCACTCCTCGCGCAAGATGCGTTGGGTATTGATGGCCAGACGTTGCGAAAACTCCGATTTGCCGCCGTCGAAGGGCAACACGGTCAAACTGTCGCAACCGCCGAGCACCGCCCCGCAGGCCGCCACGGTGTAGCGCAAAATGTTAGTGTGCGGCTCCTCCCCATCGCGGACACAAGGAGGAGTGACCGCGTGGATCATCATCCGAGCGGCCGAAGTCGAACCACCCAATGCGGAAACGATCCGCGCCCACCCCTGACGCGCGGCGCGCAGCTTGGCCAAGATAACGAAAAATTCCCCGGATGCGGCGAAAGTGAAACGAATTTTGTCCGCAGCATCGTCGATCGAAAGACCCTTCGCCTGCAGTTGACGCAGGACCTCCAGGCCCCGACTCCAAGCATACGCGACTTCGGCCGCAGCTCCGTCGGAAGTGCGCGCCGCAGCATCGACGCGAACCCCACAATCAGGCAGTGGCGGCTCGCCGGCTTCGATCGTGGTCCACTCGGCCGAGGCTTTGCCACCGCGCAAATAAGGAAACACTCCGGGATCTGCTTCGCCGCCCGGGAGAAGGGCAAAGTTCTCGTTCGTGTAAATCGGTTCGACGCCGAGTCCATCGGGCGTTTGGGAAACGAGTCCGGCCAGCGGCTTGCCCTTCAGCGTGGCCTCGGCCGCGGCACGCCAATCGGCGAGCGATGAAGGGGGAAACTCCGAGAGATCGAGTTTGTCTTTGAGGTGCGCGGACATCACGCCACCTCCTCGACTTCGACTTGGTGTTTTTTCCCTTCGATGTGCATGACGTATTTTTTTGTCCGCGCGTGGCCGCTGGTTGTGTGCATCGCCGCCGCCTTGTCCTGTGGGCCCGCCGTCCCGTGGTCTTGCAGTCCCGGCTTCGGCTCCACCGGCTTCTCACCGCGCAGCAATTTTTCGGTTTCGACGGGGAACATGGCGAAAAGCACCGCGATCTCGTCGTCGCCGGGCCAACCCTTTTCTTTGAGTTTGTCGCGCAGCGCAGGCATGCCGGGTTCGAGCAGATCGGCGGGGCGAACCGTGACTGCTTTTTTGCCGCTTTGCTTTTCGACCAGCGAGAGCAACTCCCCATCGACCGGACCGGGCGTCTTGCCGTATTTGCCGAGGACAACGTCCTGTGCCGGTTGCGAAATCATTTTCCAGCGGCCGAATTTGACATTGAGCATGGCTTGCGTGCCGACGATTTGGGACGTCGGGGTAACGAGCGGAATGTATCCGAGCGCCGCGCGCACCACGGGCATTTCCTTGAGCACCTCGTTGTAGCGCTCCGCCATACCCTGTTCTTTGAGCTGGTTGCGGAAGTTGCTCAGCATGCCACCGGGGACTTGGTAAGTCAGGATGTCGACATCGACGCGCTCGTTGGCCGGACTGGTGAAGGCTCTCAGCTCCGCGTAGACCTCCTCGAAGTGCGCGCGAAGGCGGGCGAGGCGTTCGCGGTCGTAATCCGGCCGGCGCGGATGCCCTTCGAGCAGCGCCATCATGCGCAAAGTGTCAGGCTGCGAGGTGCCGTTGGCAAAAGGAACGATCGAAGTTTCGACCACATCGACACCCGCATCGATCGCGGCCAGATAAGACGACGAGGCCAAGCCTGCGGTGTCATGGCTGTGCAAAATGACCGGCACGCCGACGCGTTTTTTCAGGGCGGCGACCAGATCATGGGCCACCTTCGGCGTGATCAGGCCGGCCATGTCTTTGATGCTGACCGACTGGCAACCGAGATCGACGAGCGCTTCGCCAAAATCAACAAAAGCTTCGACCGTGTGGACCGGACTGATCGTGTAGCAAATTTCGCCCCGGGCGTGTTTGCCGGCAGCCAGCGTGGCGCGGATGGATGTCTCGAGATTGCGAGGGTCGTTCAGTGCGTCGAAAATTCGCAACACATCCATCCCGCGATCCGCCGTGCAGCGGACGAAAGCCTCAACCACGTCGTCCGGGAAACTCGTGTATTGCACGATGTTTTGCCCGCGCAACAGCATCCCATGCGGCGTCTTGGGAGCACCGTTCTTCAGCGCGCTAATCCGCTCGAACGGATTTTCACCGAGGTAGCGAAGACAGGAATCGATCGTCGCGCCGCCCCAAGTTTCCAGCTGATAAAACCCGAGCGCGTCGAGGTCGGCCAAGGCCGGCAGCATCTGCTCCGTCCGCATCCGCGTTGCGGCGAGGGACTGATGTCCATCGCGGAGCACCGTGTTGGTGAACTCGACGCGTTTCATTAGCTGGACTAATAGTCCGCCTCCACGCAACGGGCGGCAAGGCGAAAGAAGCAGACTACTTAAGGACGACGCCGGTGAGCGGAGGAAGGGTCAGTTCCACTTTGTCCCCGTTGCGCGAGGCTTTCGCCACTTCGCCACCGTTGGTGTCGAAGAAGACTTCACCGGCGGGCGAAGCGAACTGAATGGTTTGCGCCTCGTTGGAGCGGTTCAAGGCGACAACCCGCAGGTCCGAACCGTCGCCGCGGCTGTAAGCAAAAACGTTTTTCTCGTCGTCGGCGGCCAGCACGGCGAATTCCGAAGACTTGAACGCGGGATTGGCGGCGTGCAGAGCGACAGCTTCCCGGTAAAAGGCGTGCAATTCCGTGTCGAAGTTCGCGTCATCCTCGGGACGCGGGCGCCCGCGCGGGTCGGTTTTTTCCGGTTCCATCTGCAGATCGGGCCAGGGCATCGGCTTGCGGCAGTCCGGGTCATCCCCGCCCCAGATGCCCGCCTCGACGCCGTAATAGAACATGGGCGCGCCGACGTAGGTGACTTGGAACAAAGTGATGAGACGCTGGATGGCCCGCTCTTCGGCGTTCGGTTCGCGCAATTCGTATTTGTCGTTGTCCCGCGCGGAGACCGTCGTCGCCTCGTCGTAATCGTATTTCTCCGCGTTGATGTATTGGCCGGTGCGGTTGCGGTTGACGACCATTTGCGCGAGGCGCGGCGTATCGTGCGAATCAGTCAGGTTCCACATGGCGAGCTGCGTGGGCACGGGAAGTTGGACGCGGCGCTCGTCGAGCATTTTGCCGAAGGCGGAGGGCTTGATGCTGTTGTCGATGAGGTAGGCCTTCACCGGAACGGAGAACGCGAAGTAGTTCATCGTCGCGGAGAAGCCGGTGCGCTTGAGGTATTCCGAGGCGTTGTTCCAAACCTCGGCGACCGTGATGGCATTCGGGTTGAGCGTGAAAACATATCCGTTCCAATCGCGCCAGAATTTGTCGGGAACCTCCTCGGAGACATCGAGGCGCCATCCGTCGATGCCGTCGGAGGGGTCGCCGTCGCCGTCCGGATCCATCCAGCGCTTGGTCGAATCGAAGATGTATTTCTTGGGTCCGGGATGGAGATCGCTTCCGTCCTCGGTGTTGCGGAATTCGGGAAGGGTGAAAAATCCGGCCCATCCCTTGTAGCGCAACTCGTTGCGGCGCGTCGCCGGATTGTCGAAAGATTCGATGTAATACCAGTCGCCGTATTCCGATTGCCCGCCCTTCATCCGGATATCGCGGAAAGCGAAAAAGTCGCGCCCGGTGTGGTTGAAGACACCGTCGATGACGACCTTGATGCCGCGTTCGTGGGCCTTTTTGATGAGTTCGAGAAAAAGTTTGTCGGCCGCTGTCCACTTCCACGTGGCCGGGTCGGCTGTCTCGCCGCCATTACGGATGATTTCGAAGTCTCCGGCGGGATCGGGTCCGAAGTTCGGGTCGATGTGGTGGAAAGTGTTGCCGTCGTATTTGTGGACGGAGCGGCCATAGAAGACCGGGTTAAACTTGATCGCGGTGACGCCGAGGTCCTTCAGGTAATCGAGTTTGTCGATCACGCCCTGGATGTCGCCGCCGAAACGCCGGTGGAACACGCCGTTTTCGTAGAAATCACCGCCGATGTCCTTCTCCCATTCGTCGCGCACGTAAAAGTCGCGGGTCCACGGGGTAATCTGCCAATTTTCTCCCGGCAGGAAGGGAATTTCGAGGTCCTCGCGGGTGGGGTCGTTTGCCGCGTCCGCATTGCGGAAACGCTCGGGAAAAATCTGATACCATGTGGCCGACTTGGCCCAGTCGGGAACATTGGAGAGCCGGGGTTCCGTTTCCCCCGCAGAAGCGGCGAAAACGGAGAGCAAAAGGACGGCAGAAGAAAAGAGGGCGCGCTTCATCGGATTTTTGTTTGGCGAGAGCCGGTCACGATCGCCTGACAGGCACTGATGATCAAGGCGCAAACGATTGCCCGGTCGCGGATCTGAACCTATGATGCCGTTCTTCCCATGACCGTCTTCGTCCTCGCCGTGGCTTTCACGCTCGGCATCTCATTCTGTTGCTCCCTGCTCGAAGCCATGTTTCTGAGCAGCACCACGGCCGAGGTGGAGGCGCTCAAACAGCGCAACCCGCGGCGCGGTCAGGTTTTCGAGGACTCCCGCCACCACATGGAGGAAACCATTTCCTCGATCCTTACGCTGAACACGATCGCCAACACGCTGGGTGCGGTCATGGTCGGCGGCATCGCCACCAAACTTTTCGGCGAGGCGGCCCTCGGGGCGATCTCCGCGGCCATGACGCTGGCCATTCTGATCTTCTCCGAGGTGATCCCGAAAAACCTCGGCGTCGCCTACCGGACGACCCTGCAAAAGCACTCCGCCTACCCGCTTTACTGGATGCGCCGGGCACTCCGGCCCCTCACCCATCTTTGCAATCTTGTCGTCCGCGCGGTCATTCGCACCAAACCGGATGCCGGCGCCTCCGATCAGGAAATATTCCTGCTCGCCGAGAAAGGGGCGCGCGAAGGCACCCTGACCGGCGGCGAGCGCGACCTCATCCATAATGCGCTGAGCCTTTCCACCACGCGCGTGGCCGATATTCTCACCCCGCGCAATGTGGTGGTTGCCTTGGATGAAGACATGACCGCGGCGGATGTGCTGGCCGACCATCCCGCTATCCGGTTCAGTCGCATGCCGATTCATGACGACAATGTCGACAACATCACGGGACTGGTGCGTCGGCGCGACATCCTGCATTGCGTGGCCACGGGCGAAGGGCAGCGCAAGCTCAAGGATCTGAAACAGCCCGTTTCCTTCGTGCCCGAAATGGCCACGGCCGCAAACGCGCTGCAGACTCTTCTTTCCGCCAACCAGCAACTCGCCGCGGTGGTCGACGAATACGGCGGCTTTGTCGGGGTCGTTTCGATCGAGGACATCGTCGAGCACTTGATCGGCCGCGAGATTTACGAGAAAGATGATGTCGCCGTGGACATGCGCGCCCTCGCCCGCCGGCGGGGACGCAACCGCCGCGACAATCCAGCATCCGCCACCCCATGAACATAAAATCCACCTCGCTCCTGCTCTCGGTCCTTTTGGCCGCATCCACCCAAGCGCAATTCCCGTCGATGGCCAACAAGCCGGAGTTGCCGCCGCTCCTCACCGTGCAAGGTCGCGGCGAAGTGCGCACGGCCAATACGGTGGCTTCGATCCAACTCGGCTTCGAAGCGGCCGGGCCCGACGAGCCCGCGGTGCGCGAAGATGTGACCAAACGCTCGCAAGCCGTGACCGCACTGCTCAAGGAACGTCAAGTCGAGCGCCTCGAAACAACGGCGGTCAACATCCGTCCGCAATTCGTCTACGACCAGGGCGCGCCCGGCAAAAGGCCGCTGCCGCCGAAGATCACCGGCTACATCGGGGAGGTTGCGGTGAGTTTCCGCACGCCGGTCGCGGATGCCGGCAAGGTCATTTCCGAAGCCATGGCCGCGGGTGCCAATTCCGTCTCGAGCATGTTCACCCAACCGACCGACGAGGCGCGCAAGGCGGCGGAAGACCAGGCTCTGACGCTCGCCGCCCATGATGCGGAGGCCCAAGCCAACGAGATCGGAAGAGCACACGTCT
>JAFMJK010000074.1 GCA_017853515.1 Chthoniobacterales bacterium
CCCAGCCGACCGCACGCATTCACCAGAAAGGCAGCGGCCCGCTGAGCCAGCGGGCCCTACCAACAACGCTCTACCGATAAGTCCGCGACCTTTTGGTGTTTGGTATCGATCGGCAAATCGCGATGGGGACATCGCGATCCACCTTAAAGTCTGCGGCTCGCGAGGACGCTCGCGTGCTCAACGGCATTGTTCCGGCTCAGAGTCCTGAAACGGCGATGGACTCGTCGAAAAGCCGGCAACCATCCTCGCCATAAAGTGCACGGGCCGCGCGGAGATTTTTGCGGGCACTGCCCTCGTCGCCTCCGCGCCGCGCCAGAAGAGCCTGCGCGTAGTACCAGGCCGGCGTGCTCCCCGCGGACTGCATGGCGCGCGCCGTCTTGGCCGCCTCTTCGTCGCGACCGAGCGCGTATTGGCAGAGGAAAACCTTGAAGCGCAGCAGCTCGTTGCGCGGATCGCGTTGACGCAAAGCGCGGAACGCCTCGAGCGCACCCTCGCGGTCGCCGCTGAGAAAGCGCACCTCGGCCAGATTGTACGCGGAGGGAAAGTAACCCGGGTTGGCCTCGAGGATTCCGGCGAAAATTCGCGCGGCTTGCGCGTAGTCACCCGCCTTGGTCAGGGCGGCGGCACGAAGGTTGAGCACGCTCAAATCGCCAGCCGCCGCACCCTGCAGGGCGCCGAGTATCGCCACCGTGCCCTTGTAGTCGCCGCGGTCGTAGTTCTCCGTGGCCTGCCGGAGCACGGCGGCAAGACGTTGCTGCGCGACGAGAGGATCGGCCGGAGCCGCTTCCTGCGCCCGCAACGACAAAGACGTGAGGAGCAGCAGGACCGGCAGAAGTCTCATGGTTGCGACTCGACGAAGAGGCGGAGCGGATTTTCGATCGCGTCCTTCACGCGCACGAGGAAAGTGACCGCTTCCTTGCCGTCGACCACGCGGTGGTCGTAGCTCAGCGCGAGATACATCATCGGGCGGATGACCACCTTGCCCTCGACCGCGACCGGACGATCCTGGATCTTGTGCATGCCGAGGATGCCGCTCTGCGGCGGATTGAGGATCGGCGTGCTCATGAGCGATCCGTAGACGCCGCCGTTCGATATGGTGAAAACGCCGCCCTGCAGATCCTCGATGGTGATCGCGCCCTCACGCGCGCGATTCGAGTAGTAGAGGAGGTCTTTTTCCAGCTCGGCGAACGTTTTGCGGTCGGCATCGCGGATGACCGGGACAATGAGGCCGCGCTCGGTGCCGACGGCCACGCCGATGTCATAAAAGTGGTTCTGCACCAGTTCTTCGCCGTCGAGGCGCGAGTTGAGCTGCGGCTCGCTCTTCAGCGCGTCGACAACGGCTTTGATGAAGAACGACATGAATCCAAGCTTCACGCCGAACTTCGCCTGGAAGGCTTCCTGGACTTCCGAGCGCAGGCGCATGACAGCCGACATGTCGCACTCGTTGAAGGTGGTGAGGATGGCCGCATTGCGCTGCGCGGCAACCAGCTGCGTGGAGATCTTCTTCCGCAGCGGCGAAAGTTTTTTCCGGGTCACTCGGCGATCCTGCGGCTCGAGCTGCACGGGCGCGGCCGGTGCCGGCGACGCCGGAGTCGGTGCAGGGACGGCAGGCGAGGCGGCCGGCGCCGGGGATCCGCCCGACGGCGCGGCCGGCGGTGTTGCCACTGGAGAGGGTGCGGCCGGTGCGGGCGCGTCTTCGATCGTGCCAACCACCTCGCCGATTTTCACCTCGGTGTCGGCGGGGGCTTTGATGCGGACCAATCCGGCGGCCGGCGCGGCCACCTCGGTGGAAACTTTGTCCGTATCGAGCGTGAAGAGCGCATCGCCCGCGCGCACGTATTCGCCCTCCTGCCGGTGCCAGAGGGAGATGATCCCCGATGAGATGGATTCCCCGACGGCGGGAACTTTGATGTCAGTGCTGCCCATGTACGCGCCGTATCTACACTTCGAAAGCGCGGCTGACGAGTTCCGCTTGTTGCTGGCGATGGATGGCCAGCGAGCCGACGGCCGGGCTCGGGCTCTCCGGTCGGCCGGCGTAGGAGATATTGCGTCCGAGCAGATCGCGCAGCCGCGGCTGCATGAAAAACCAGGCGCCCATGTTTTGCGGCTCCTCCTGGCACCAGACGACACGCTTGAGGTTCGGACAGGCGTTGGCGATGCGTTTGATTTTCTCGACGTGCAGGGGATACAGCTGCTCGACACGCAGGATCGTCGCGTCGGTCGCCCCGCGTTTTTCCTGCTCCGCCTTGAGATCGTAATAAACTTTGCCCGAACAGAGGATCATGCGCGCGACCGATGCCGGTTCCGGGGGCAGGGGGTCGGCCATGATGGCGTAGAAACGTCCGTCCGTGAAATCGGTCGCCTTGGAGACGGCGAGCGGATGCCGCAGCAGACTCTTCGGCGTCATGATGACGAGAGGTTTGCGGTAGTCGCGGTGGATCTGGCGCCTCAGCGCGTGGAAATACTGCGCGGGCGTGGTCAGGTTGCAGACCTGCATGTTGTTGTCCGCGCACAGCTGCAGGAAACGCTCGAGTCGCGCGCTCGAGTGCTCGGGTCCCTGCCCCTCGTATCCGTGCGGCAGCAGCATGACGAGCGAACTGGGACGCTGCCATTTTGATTCGGCCGAGGCGATGAACTGGTCGATGATGACTTGCGCGCCGTTGGCGAAATCACCGAACTGGGCCTCCCAAAGGCAAAGCATCGAAGGGTAATCGAGCGAGTAACCGTAGTCGAAACCGAGCACGGCCGCCTCGCTGAGCAGGCTGTTGTAGACGCACAGTCTGGCCTGTCCTTCTTTGAGGTGATTGAGCGGGATGAAATCTTCTTTCTCCTCCGCATCGTAGAACACGGCATGGCGTTGGCTGAAAGTGCCGCGGCGGCAATCCTGACCCGACAAACGCAACGGCGTGCCTTCGACCAGGAGCGAACCGAAGGCCAGCGCCTCGGAGAACGCCCAGTCGTAGGGTCCGCCGTCGCGGAGAATTTCCAGGCGGCGGTCGACGAGCATGCGGCGGACTTTGGGCAGCAGATGGAAATCGGGCGGCACGCGGCAGAGCCCCTCGACGATTTCCTTGAGCATCTCCGGCGAAATCTTGGTGCGCACCGGCTCGTAGGAGTAGGGCGGCTGGAACACGGCGGTGGAACCGGCGAAGCGGCCGCCCTCCTGCCGCTCGCTCTCGCTTTTCTTCACGATGTCGAAGGCCTCCTCGAGATCGCGGGCCGCCTCGGCCTTGATCTGCGCGGCTTCCGCTTCGGTCAGCGTGCCAAGCGCGACGAGCTCCTTGACGAAGGTCTCGCTGGCCAGCGGATGCTTCTGGATCGCGCTGTAAAGATGCGGCTGGGTGAAGGTCGGTTCGTCGCCCTCGTTGTGCCCGTGGCGGCGGTAGCAATAAAGGTCGATGACCACGTCGCGGCCGAATTCCTGGCGGAAATCGAGCGCCATCTGGGCGACCGTGACCACGGCGAGCGGGTCTTCGCCGTTCACGTGGAAAACAGGCGCCTCGATCGTCTTGGCCACGTCCGTCGAATACAGCGAGGAACGCGCGTCGGCCGGCAAGGTGGTGAAACCGATCTGGTTGTTGACCACGATGTGCAGCGTGCCCCCGGTCTTGTAGCCGGGCAGCTGCGACATCTGGAAGACTTCGGCCACGATCCCCTGCCCCGCGAAAGCCGCGTCGCCGTGGATGAGCAGCGGCAGCACCGCGCCGCGCTTGTCCATATCGCCGAGGATGCGCTGGCGCGCGCGCGCCATGCCTTCGACCACGGGGTCGACCGCCTCGAGGTGGCTCGGGTTGGGCGCGAGGCGCACGCCGACCTTGTAGCCGGTGGCCGTCGCACGTTCGGAAAGGTAGCCGAGGTGGTATTTGACGTCACCGTTGCCGCCGACGATGTCCGGAATGTAGTTCTCGGAGAATTCGTTGAAAATGAGCGTGAGCGGCTTGTTCAGGAAATTGGCCAGCACGTTGAGGCGGCCGCGGTGGGCCATGCCCATGACGATTTCCTTCACCCCGCCCGCTTCGCAGCGCTGCAGGACGGTGTCGAGAATGACGAGCAGCGACTCGGCGCCCTCGAGCGAGAATCTTTTCTGCCCGACGTAGCGCGTGTGCAGGAAGTGTTCGAAAGTCTCCGCCTCGTAAAGCTGGCGCAGCACCGCGCGGTGCAGCTCGCCGTCCTTGCGGTTGCCGTTGCCGCGGTTCTCCACTCGCTCGCGGATCCAGTTGCGCACGCGCGGATCCTGGATGTGCATGAACTCGGCGCCGATCGTGTCGCTGTAGATGGACCGCAATTCGGAGAGCATTTCGCGCAGGAGCATCGGCTGGCCGTCGCGGAAATATTTGGAACTGACCGTGCGCTCGAGGTCGCTGTCGGTGAACCCGATCGTCTTGAGCGAAAGGAGCGGATTGTCCGGCGGCTCCGGGCTGAGCGGATCAAGCCGCGCGACGGTGTGCCCGAGGGTGCGGTAGGAATAGGCGAGCGAATCCGCGCGGCGCTCGAGCGCGGCATCCTCCGGGACGGCGGCACGCGCGCCCTCGGCCAACTCTTCGGACTGCGTCAGACCAAGCTCGAAGCCCTCGAAGAAAGCATTCCACTCCGGAGCGACGGACTCCGTGTCCTCTTTCCAGCGCGCGTAATTTTGCTCGAGCAGCTCCGAGTTCCAATTTCCCGACACCGATTGACTCATTGAATTTGCGTGGGCCTACAATCCACCGAAGAGGCCCTTCTGGCAACAAAGAGAGGAGAAACACGCCTGTTTTTTCTGTTGCGGGCCGTCCGCTTGCCTTGCCAGCCGGAAGCGTTCGCGGCATAAATTGCGGTTCCCGCGGACCCGGGGAATGGGTCGGGGCGGTTCGTCATGATCAAGGTCGAGGGACTCACCAAGAAATACGCCGGCATCACCGCGATCGACGCGATCAGTTTCTCCGTCGAAAAGGGTGAAATCGTCGGCTTCCTCGGCCCGAACGGCGCGGGCAAAAGCACGACCATGCGCATCCTCTCGTGCTTCCTTCCGGCGACGAGCGGCAAAGCCAGCGTGGCGGGGTTCGACGTGGCCACACAATCGCGCGAGGTGCGCTCCCGCGTCGGCTACATGCCGGAAAACGTGGCGCTCTATCCCGAGATGCGCGTGCAGGAATATCTCGAATACCGCGCGGCGCTCAAAGGAATCCGCGGACGCACCAACCGCCAGCGCGTCAACGCGGTGAAGGAACTTTGCAGCCTGCGCGATGTGGAAAGCAAACTGATCGGCGCGCTCTCGAAGGGCTATCGCCAGCGCGTGGGTCTGGCCGACGCGTTGCTGCACGATCCGGACCTGCTCATTCTCGACGAGCCGACCATCGGGCTCGACCCGAACCAGATCCGGCAGGTGCGCCAGTTGATCAAAGATCTGGGCAAACGCCACACCATCCTTCTCTCCACGCACATCCTGCCCGAGGTGGAAATGACCTGCAGCCGCGTGCTCATCATCGACCGCGGTCGCATCGCCGCTTCCGACACGCCGGAGGCCCTGGCCGGGCGCGTGCGCACGGCGGGCGGCGTGCGCGCCGAGATCCGCGCGGACTCGTCCGCGCTCGACAAGGAACTCTCCTCGCTGGCCGGCGTGCGCAAATCCGAGGTCCAGACGCTGGAGGACGGCTGGTGCGCTTGCACTTTGCGCACCGACGCCGAGCACGACCCGCGCGAAGCGGTCGCGAAGCTTGCCGCGGAACGCAAATGGCCGCTGCGGGAACTCGGACGCGAGCAGGTGAGTCTCGAGCGCGTCTTCGCCGAAATCACGCAGTCGGGGGAACGCTGACATGACCTTCCTCACGCTCCTCAACCGCGAGATCCGCGCTTACTTCCTTTCGCCCGTGGCGTGGATCGTGCTGTTTTTCTTCCTGCTGCTGACCGGGTTCAACTTTTACGCGGGTGTCGCCGCGCTCAACCGCGGACCGAGCGAGGTCACGGTGGTCGAGGCGTTTTTCAACACCATCTTCTTCTGGTTCGGTTTCGTCCTCGTCTTCCCGATCATCACCATGCGGCTTTTCTCCGAGGAATACAAAATGGGGACGATCGAGCCGCTCATGACGGCGCCGGTGCGCGACAGCCAGGTGGTGCTGGCCAAGTTTTGCGGCGCGCTTGTCTTCTACATCGTGCTCTGGCTGCCGAGTCTCCTTTATTTTCTCGTTTTCACCTGGGTGACGCGGCTGCAGGCGGCGGGCGCGGCGGGCCCGTTCATCGGCGCCTACGCCATGCTGCTGCTCATCGGCATGTTTTACCTCTCGGTCGGCTGCCTCGCCTCCGCGCTGACCCGCAACCAGATCGTCGCCGCGGTGATGTCGTTCAGCGCCATCACGCTTCTCTTCTTCATGGGCCTGCTCACTTTTTTCATCCTCAACATCACACCGGGCTTGCGCGAGATGACGGGATATTTCTCCGCGCTGGAACACATGGCCGAGGCGTCGCGCGGGTTTTTCGACACGCGGCCGGTTGTTTTCTACCTTTCGCTGACCGTCTTCGTTCTTTTCCTCACCTTCCACGTGTTCCAGTCGCGCCGCTGGAGAAGCTGACATGAAAGGGATGCAGGACTCATCACGCCGCCGCGCCGGCGCACGGTTCGGAGTGACCGTCCAGGTGTTGCTCGCCTGCGTGCTGCTCGCGGCGGTCAACTACGCGGGTTACCATTACTACTACCGCGGCGACTGGTCGCCGGCGCAAAAATACAAAGTCGGCGAACTGACCAAAAGCGCGCTCAAGCGCCTGACGGCGCCGGTGAAAATCTACGTTTTCTTTTCGCCCAGCACGGCGGCGCCCGGCTACGAGGTCTACGGCGACGTGGTCAACCTGCTCAAGGAATACCAGTTCCTCGGCGGCGACAAGATGACCGTCGAATACATCGACCCGATGCGCAATCTGGGCCGCGCGCGGGAGCTTCAGGCCAAATTCCAGTTCGGTCCCGAGGAAAATCTCGTCATCGTCGAAATGGACGGACGCTCCAAACAAATCAGCGCGGTCGACATGGCCGACTATGACTTTCTCACCCAGGTGACGGGCGATCCGCCGCGATTGCTCGCCTTCAAGGGCGAGCAGGCCCTGACCAGCGCGATCATCGAGGTGTCGGAACCGCAACAGCGCACCGTCTATTTCCTGCAAGGCCAAGGCGAGGCGTCGCCCGGCGAGGATTCGCCCGTTTCGCTGCTGACCGAATACATCGAGAAACAGGGCGTGAAAACAAAGCCGCTCAGCCTCTCGGCGAACGGCGCCATTCCGGACGACGCGGGTGCGGTGGTCGTGGCGGGTGCGCGCTACGATCTGCCGGCCGATGCGGCGGAAACGCTCGGGCGTTACTGGCAGGGCAACGGACGAATTCTCGTGCTCCTCGACCCGGACGCCGACACGCCGCTGCTGCGCGGACTCCTCTCCTCGGCGGGCATCACGCCGCGCAACGACCGCGTGCTGCGCACCGTGCAACTCGGCTTCGCCACGGGCATCCTGCGCGATGTGGCGGGGAAGTTTTCCCCGGTCAACCGCGTCACCCGCCGCCTGCACGGCGCCGAGGCCATGCTGCCCGCGGCGACGTGTTCGCTCGATCTCGACGAACGCAAAGAAGGTGTTTCCGTCGAGTCCATGATAACCGCGGAGACCCCGTTCTGGGGCGAGACCGAATATGTGACCGACGAGGAAAAGGGCGTGCGTTTCGAGGAGGAAAAAGACACCGCGGCCCCGCTCGTGCTCGCCGCCATGGCGGAGCGCGGCGGCGTGGCCGACCAAAAACTCGACCTGAGCGCGGCCCGCCTTGTGGTGGTCGGTAACAGCGAATTCGTGGCCGATGGGTCGATCACCGAACCGAACCTCGACTTCGTCCTCAGTTCGCTCAACTGGATGATCGACCGCGGCCACCTCGCGCGCATCGCCCCGAAGTCGGTGCGGGCGTTCAATCTCAACCTGACCGACGCGGAAACCGGACAGATCGCGATGTACACGCTCGTGGTCATTCCCGCACTGGCCGCGGTCGCGGGACTCGTGGTCTGGTGGCGGCGCCGGCGCTGATCCGTGAATCCGCGCGCCACCATATTCCTGCTCGCCTTCACACTGCTGGCAGTCGGAGCGCTCTACTTTTTGCGGCGCAACATCGAACCGACCCGCGAAGCCGGGGAAAGCCGGCGCTACGCCGCGGTCTTCGAACCCGAGGACATCCGCGAAATCGACATCAAGCGCGGCGACGAAACGGTGAGCCTGCGCCGCGAGTCGGCCGGTTGGCGCATCGTCGCGCCCGCCGAGGACCGCGCCTCACCCGAGGCGGTCGACCGCCTGCTCATGGCCGCACGCTTCATGGAAGTGCGCGACCGGCAAACGGGACGCGTGGCGGAGAATTTTCCCGAGGCCGGACTTGTCCCGCCGCGCCTGCGCATCGAACTGCGCGGGACGGAGAATGTCGGTCTCGACATCGGCGCGGGAACGGCGTTGCCGCAGGAAGTTTTCGCGCATGTCGACGGCCAGCGGGCCGTGCTGCGCGTGGCGGATACCATCCTCGAACCGGCCTCCGCGCCGGCCGCCTCTTTCCGCGATCCGCGGCTGACGGAATTGGTCTCCGATGACATCGAGAAATTCACCGTGCGACGCGCCGATGGCGAGATGACCCTGCGGCGCGAGCGCGGACGCTGGATGATCGACAAGCCCGTGCGCGCGGCTGCCGACCCCCAAGCCGTGCGCGCCTTTCTCGAACCGTTGCTCGGCTTGCGTGTCACCGCCTTCGGAACGCGGGCGGCCGAGGCCGCCGCCCTCCTGCCCGCGCAGGAAGCCTCGATCAGCATGACGCCGCGCGGTGGCGGCGAGGATCTGGAACTGCGCATCGAAGGGGGCGACGGGGAGACGTTGAATGCGTTCTTCAAACCGCGCGGCGGCGATGTCGTCGTCGACGCAGCCGCCATGGGGCTGTTTTCCGTCTCGCCCGAGGAACTGCGCGACCGTTCGCTCGGCTACGTCGATATCGACACGGTCGATCGCATCCGCATCGAGTCCGACGGGAAAAGTGTCACATTGCAGCGCGAAGGCGCGGAGTGGGTCGGCGACGCGGACGGGACGAAGCGCAGCCAAGCGGACGTGGAGAAACTCGCGACCGCTTTCAACGAGGCCAAGATCGGCGGTTTCCGCACGGCCGCCGGGGCCGACGAAACCGGCCTTTCCATGCCGGCGCAGAAGATCACCTTCTACGCGTGGCTTTCGGAGAACACGGCCGAAGAGGCGGCCGGCGCGCACGTCATCGCCGGCGCCGAACTTGGCAACGCCGCGCCCGATGGCGGCATCTACGCCCGCTCCGCGGCGGGCGAAGAAACAGTGACGGTGCCCGAGTCGCTG
>JAFMJK010000075.1 GCA_017853515.1 Chthoniobacterales bacterium
TCTATCTCAACAAAGACCGATCCGGGATCGATCGGGCTGTGGCCGAAGGCAACGTCGTTATCATCCAGCAAACCTCCAACCCCTCGGAAAAGGGCGCCATCGGCCGGTCGCGCGCAGCGGTCTACGTCCCCGCGACCGGCATGGTCACCCTCTCTGGTTGGCCCGAGGTGCAACAAGGCATCAACCGACACATGGCCACCACGCCGACCACGCGCATGATCATGCATCGCGACGGACGCGCCACCACGGAAGGCGCGAGCAAAACAATGATCACCGATACCGAAGGGGCTTCCAACATCCGATGAGCGCGTCCGCCACCCTTGCGGCGGAGAAGCCGGCCAGACACCGCGAAGGCGACCAACCGCTCCTGCGCACCGACCAGCTGGTCAAAATCTACGGCGGTCGAGCCGTGGTCAACGGCGTCGACATCAACGTCAAACGCGGCGAAGTCGTCGGATTGCTCGGCCCGAACGGCGCGGGCAAAACCACCAGCTTCTACATGATCGTCGGACTGGTGCGGCCGAATTCGGGGCGCGTCTTTTTCGACGGACAGGACGTCACCCGGATGCCCATGTTCAAACGCGCACGCGCCGGGATGGGCTATCTGCCGCAGGAGGAGTCGATTTTCCGCAAACTCACCGTCGAGCAAAACATCATGGCCATCCTCGAGACGACCAAAATGTCCCGCGCCCAGCGCAAGGCGCGCTGCGAGGAATTGCTCCACCAGTTCGGCATCGAGCACATCGCCAAAAACGAGGCCCTGACTCTCAGCGGCGGCGAAAAACGCCGACTGACCATCGCGCGCTCGCTCGTCACCAGCCCGTCTCTGCTCATGCTCGACGAGCCCTTCAGCGGCGTTGATCCCATCGCGGTCTTCGACGTGCAGCAGATCGTGACCAATCTGCGCGAGTCCGGCCTGGCCATTCTCATCACGGATCACAACGTGCGCGAGACCCTCTCCATCGTCGATCGCGCCTACCTCATCTTCGAGGGGCGCGTGGAGAGCGAGGGCACCAAGGATTTCCTGCTCAGCGACCCGGTCAGCCGCAAGCTTTACCTCGGCGAGAGCTTCCAAATGTAATTCCGCGCCGTGGCCGCGACCTCCAAAGTCAGCTCCGTCAGCGTCGGCGATTTCTACCGTCAGCACGCGGCCGACCTCGAGATGGACCTCGTCGCCGGGCAGGAAGGACTCGAGCGGAACATCCGCGAGCCGACCATCAACCGCCCGGGCCTCGCCCTTTCGGGCCACTACAGCTACTTCGCCAACAAGCGCGTCCAGATCATCGGCAGCGCGGAACTGAGCTACCTGCAGAGCCTCGAGTCCGCCGATCGCGAGGAATGCATCCGCCGGTTTTTCTCGGCCAACTTCCCCTGCCTTGTCATCGCCCGGCAGACGAAGAAGAAAGGCGCCAAGCGCCGCTCCGATGTTCCCGCTCTCATTGCGCGCCTCGGGGAACAGGCCGGTGTTCCCGTGTTCCTCACGCCGATGATCACCATGAAGTTCATCAACGCGGCGACCATCGCGCTGGAGACCGATTTCGCGCCGCGCAAGAGCGAGCACGGCAGCATGGTCGATATCCTCGGCGTCGGCACGCTGGTCCGCGGCGACAGCGGCATCGGCAAAAGCGAATGCGTGCTCAGCCTGCTCGGACTCGGCTACAGCCTGGTCAGCGACGATATCACCCGTTTCCGTGCCATCGAAGGGCGGACCCTCGTCGGCACTTCGGCCGATCTGACCCGCTTCCACATGGAGGTGCGCGGCATCGGCATCATCAACGTGGCCGCTCTTTTCGGCGTGCGCAGCACCCGCTTCGAAAAGACCCTCCACTTGGTCGTCACCCTCCGGGATTACCGGGAAATGGAGGAGGTCGACCGCCACGGCCTCCAGAAAAACTTCTACACCATCCTCGGGATCGAGGTTCCCCACGTCATCCTCCCTGTGCGCAGTGGCCGGGACATCGGCCGCCTCGTGGAGGTGGCCGCCCTCGACCAGAAGCTCAAGTCCCAGGGGACGAACAGCGCGCTGGAATTCAACGAGCGACTCATTAGGATGATGGATACCAAGCCCTGACCCATGGGAATCCTCGCCAAGAAATCAGCCGACGGTGAACAGCGCATCACGCGCGAAATCGTCATCATGAACCGCTACGGCTTGCACGCCCGGCCGGCGGCCATGTTCGTCAAAACCTCCAACCGGTTCAAATCCGAGGTCTGGGTGGAAAAGGACGGCGAGGAAGTGAACGGGAAGAGCATCATGGGACTCATGATGCTGGCCGCCGGGCACGGATCGAAATTGAAGATCTCGGCCGCCGGCACGGATGCGGAAAAGTTCCTCGACGAGATCGAGCAACTCGTGGCCAAAAAATTCCACGAGGAGTAGTCCCGCCGCCGCTATTTCATCCGGCGGTAGCGTTCGATCAACGCGTTGGTCGAGCCGTCATGGTGCAGCGCGGTGTCGCCTTCCAATTCCGGAATGATCCGCTGGGCGAGAACTTTGCCGAGTTCGACACCCCACTGGTCGAAGGGATTGACCTCCCAGACGGCGCCTTGCGTGAACACGCTGTGCTCGTAGAGCGCGACGAGTTTCCCCAGGGTCGCCGGATCGACGATCTCGGCCAAGATGGTGTTCGACGGACGGTTCCCCTCGAACACCCGGTGCGGAACCAAATCTTCGCGCGTCCCCTCGGCGCGGACTTCTTCCGCCGTCTTGCCGAAGGCCAGCGCCTCGGCCTGCGCGAACATGTTGGCGATGAGGATGTCGTGGTGGCGCCCGATCGGGTTGAGCGTCTTGGCGAAGCCGATGAAATCGCAAGGGATGAGATGGGTGCCCTGATGGATCAACTGATAGAATGAATGTTGCCCGTTGGTGCCCGGCTCGCCCCAATAAATCGCGCCCGTGTTGTAGTCCACGTGGCGACCATCGAGCGTGATGCTCTTGCCGTTGCTCTCCATGGTCAGTTGCTGGAGATAGGCCGGGAAACGCTTCAAATACTGCTCGTAGGGCAGCACGGCCGCGGTCTGTGCGTCGAAAAAGTCGCCGTACCACACGGCAAGCAGTCCCATGATGACGGGAAGGTTTCTTTCGAACGGCGCGGCGCGGAAGTGCTCGTCCATCTCGCGGAAGCCCGCGAGCATCGCCCGGAAGTTTTCCGGTCCGACTGCCACCATGGTGGACAGTCCGATGGCCGAATCCATCGAGTAGCGCCCCCCCACCCAATCCCAGAAGCCGAACATATTCGCGGTATCGATGCCGAACTCCCGCACTTTCTCCGCGTTGGTCGAAACCGCCACAAAATGCTTGGCGATGGCCGACTCGTCGCCGCCGAGACCGCGGAGGACCCACTCGCGCGCGGTTTGCGCATTGGTCATGGTCTCGAGCGTGGTGAAGGTCTTCGAGGAGACGACGAACAGGGTCTCCGACGGATCCATCCCGTGCACCGCTTCGGCAAAGTCGTCGCTGTCGACATTGGAGACGAACTCGCAGCGCAGCGCGCGGTCGCTGTAAAACTTGAGCGCTTCGTAGGCCATGACCGGGCCGAGATCGGATCCGCCGATGCCGATGTTGATCACGTTGCGGATCTTCTTGCCTGTGTGGCCGAGCCATTGACCCGAACGGACGCGGTCGGCGAACGCCGCCATTTTATCGAGCACCCCGTGCACAGCGGGAACAACATCTTGGCCGTCGACGAGGATTTTTTCCGTGCGCGGCGCGCGCAGGGCCGTGTGCAACACCGCGCGGTCCTCGGTGCTGTTGATTTTTTCTCCGCGGAACATGGCGTCGATGCGTCCGCGCAATCCCCGCTCTTCGGCCAGGGCGAGAAGCAAACGCAGCGTCTCGCCCGTGATGCGGTTTTTCGAGTAATCGAGAAAAAGACCGCAAGCCTCGGCGGAGAACGTGGCCGCCCGCTTCGGTTCAGCGGCGAAAAGCTCTCGCAGGTGCAAGCCGGCCACCTCGGTGTGATGCTTCTGCAGGGCGTGCCAGGCGGGAGTGTCGGTCAAAGGTTTCATGCTCATAAGCGGTCCATGAGGGAACCAGAGACCGCGCGGCTGTTGAATCCCTAATTTCAGCCGCGCGGTCCTTCGATCGTCCCATCCGCCATTAAAGATGATCCGTTTTCGCTTGGCGCGGCCGCCGGCCCGCACGAAAGTAAAGTCCATGAAAGCAATCCTCCCTCTCGTCCTCGCCGCCGCGCTTCTTACCGGCTGCGCCGCCATCGAAAAAGCCGAACGCAAAGGCACCGAGCAGCAACTCGCCGCCGCCGGGTTCAAGGTTCTTCCGGCCAACACGCCTCAACGCCAGAGCGCCTTGGCGCAACTCAAGCCCTACACCATCTCGCGCCAGTTCCGCGGCGACAAAGTCTACTACGTCTATCCCGACACCGAGGGCAACTTCGCCTACATCGGCGATCAAGCCGCCTATTCGGCCTATCAGCAGCTCGTCGTGCAGCAGCAGATTTCCGACCAGAACATGATGGCCGCACAGATGATGGAAATGCCGGGACCCGGCATTTGGCCCGGCTGGGGCTACTGGGGATACTAAAACCAAACCCGAGTTTTCAACGGCGGGCCCGTCGGAAGACGGGCCCGTCTTTTTTGCCTTCCGCGGGGGAAAACGCGCGGCAACATTCACCAGCCATGACAAAAGCTCCCGCGCACGACTTCGACCGGCGCGCCTCGCAATACGAGGACCACGCGCCCGTGCAACGCGAGGCCGCGGCTTGGTTGGCGGAATGGCTGCCGGACAACATCGAAGGCCCCGCCCTGGAGCTTGGCGCCGGCACCGGCCTCTTCACGCGTCATCTGGTCGGACGCGCCCGAACGCTCATCGCCTCCGACGCTGCCCCGCGCATGGTCGCCGCCGGGTTCACCGCTCTGCCCGAGGCGAAGTGGTCGGTGGCCGACGCGGCCACTCCCCCCGGAGGCCGCGGTTACGGTTGGATCTTCAGCTGCAGCCTCGTGCAATGGCTTCCGGACCCCTGCGAGGCTTTCTGCGCATGGCACCGCGCGTCCGCCCCGGGCGCACGCCTCGTTTCCGGATGGTTCGTCCGCGGAACGCTCGGGGAATTCTTCGCCACCTGCCCCGAAGCCTCCCCGTTTCCTTGGCGCGATGCCGCCGAGTGGGGCCGGTTGCTCGGTCAGGCCGGATGGCAAACCGCGCGCAGCGAAGTCCGGACCTTCCACCGCCACCATGCCGATTCCGGCGCGATGCTGCGTGAAATCCACAACGCCGGTGCTGTCGTCCCCCGCCGCATCGGCGCGGGCAAACTGCGCGAGGCCCTGCGTCGCTACGATCGCGACCACCGCGGCGAGAGCGGGGTCCGCAGCACTTTCGAATTTCTGCGCGTGGAGGCGGTCAGATCGTGACTTTTCCGGACGACATCGAGGAGCCCACGCGACTCATCCTGGCCAATTACCGCCGTTTGCTGGGACGAGATCTGGCCGGGGTTGTCGAAGGACCCGCGGCTGCGGAGAAGCTTTTTGCCGCTCCCTGCGCCGTGCTCAGCGCACTCGGACCGGTCGGATCCGATCACGCGTTCAACTACGCGAACCAGACCGCCTTGGAATTGTTCGAATATTCGTGGGACGAATTGATGGGAAAACCGTCCAGCGCCAGCGCCGAACCCGTCCACCGCGACGAACGGCGGAAACTCCTCGACGAGGTCGGGCGCCGCGGATTTATCGAAGATTATTCGGGCATCCGCATCGGCAAGAACGGCCGGCGATTCCGCATCAAAAAGGCCACGGTCTTCAATCTCTCGGATGATGCCGGCCGCTACGTGGGCCAAGCCGCCACCTTCGCGGACTGGGAACCCGTGGATTAGCCGAACTGTTTCTTCTTCAGCTGCATATTCAGCCAGATCGTCGAGATTCCGGCCGAAATAAACGAGACCGAGAGCGCCGCACCGAGCACCCACGCCGCGGCCGAACCTTCTTTGTGGATCCACGCGATCCAGGCCGTGGCCAGGAGCAGAAATCCCGTCAGGAACGTCCCGATCCACGCGCTGAACGGCCGGCTGCGCACGGCCACACCGATGCGCGCGAACCCGACCGCCGCGAGCACGATGGCCATGACCCCGTTGCTGTTGGCCAAAAGAAAATGGTCGCTGAGCCACACGGCAACGCCGCCGAGCATGGATAGAAGGCCGAAGAAGGTCGTGGAGAGGAAGGTTCCCCAAGCACGCGAGGAAAACGCGTAAATGATGTCGGACACACCGATGGCAAACAGCAATAGTGCCACGAGCTTGAGATAGTGGAACCCGGTGATGAGCGGCGCCCCGAGGCCGAGAACGCCGACAATCACCGCAATCATGCCGAAATACCACGCGGACGGAACGGTCGGCGCCACCTCATGGTAGAGCGCACCGTAGGATTCGCGGCCCGCCGGAGGCGCGAGGTGCTGCTCCTGCTCGATTTTCTCCGTCCTGACCCGCACGCGGTCGGCCCAGTCCTGGCACTGGTTGCTGAACAGCGAGTAATACGCGCCATCCTGCACCTCGCCGAGTGCCTCGTAAGCCGCCTTGGCATTGAAGCGCGGTTCGACAAACCAGTAACCCTGCGCCGTGATGTCCTGCGGCGTCTTCATCACCTTCCCCATGTCGCGCTCGTGGAAACGCTTCCCGTTGTCGCCATAGCCGATTTCGTCGACCACGTGCCCGTCCTTCATGAAAAACAACTGGTCGTGGCGAAGTTGGAGATGAAGCAGAGCGCCGAGCTTGTTGTTCACCAGCGGATACAGCCATGACAGCTTGTCCAAGTTCCGCTGGGCGAACTGGGCGTAATCCGCCTCTGCCGCTGCCGGGTTCACCCTGGCTTCCACCGCTTCCATCGCCGCGCAGCATCACTGTCCGCTTCGGGGAGTTCAAGCCTGCGGACGCTTGCCGCTGCCCCGCTTAGAGGTTATTCTCCCCGGCTCGCTTATGGGTAAAACCTTGTTCGACAAAGTCTGGGAAGCGCACACCGTGCGCGAGCTTCCCAACGGCATGACGCAGTTGCTCATCGGCACGCACCTCATCCACGAGGTGACCAGCCCGCAGGCCTTCGGCATGCTGCGCGACCTCAATCTGAAGGTCCTTTATCCGCAACGCACCTTTGCCACGGTGGACCACATCGTGCCGACCGACGAGCGCGAGGAGCCCTTCTCCGACCAACTGGCCGATGCCATGATCAAGGAACTGCGCAAAAATTGCGCCGACTCCGGCATCAAGTTTTTCGACATCGCCTCCGGCAAACAAGGCATCGTGCACATCGTCGGGCCCGAACAGGGCATCACCCAGCCGGGCACGACCATCGCCTGCGGCGACTCGCACACCTCGACGCACGGGGCCTTCGGCGCCATCGCCTTCGGAATCGGCACGAGCCAGGTGCGCGACGTGCTCGCCACCCAGACCATGGCCCTGCGCAAACCCAAAGTCCGCCGCATCGAGGTGGACGGGAAACTTGCCCCCGGCGTCTATGCCAAAGACGTCATCCTGCACATCATCCGAAAGCTCGGGGTGAACGGCGGGCTCGGCTACGCTTACGAATACGCGGGCTCGACGTTCGATAATTTCACGCAGGAAGAACGCATGACCGTCTGCAACATGTCCATCGAGGGCGGGGCGCGTGTCGGCTATGTCAATCCCGACCAGACCACCTTCGATTACCTTCGCGGACGCCCCTACGCTCCCGCGCAGTCCGAATACGACACCGCGGTCGCCCGCTGGAAATCTTTCGCCAGCGATCCCGACGCCAAATACGACGATCTCGTGAAATACGACGCCTCCGACATCGCTCCGACCGTCACCTGGGGGATCAATCCGGGCCAAGCCATCTTCATCGACGAGAACATTCCCGCCCCCGGCGAGCTGCAGGAAAAGGACCGCTCCACCGCCGAAGAAGCCTACGCGCACATGAAGCTTCAGCCGGGCAAACCGATCAAGGGCACGAAGATCGATGTCGCCTTCCTCGGATCGTGCACCAACGGGCGCCTCAGCGACCTGCAAGAGGTGGCGAAATATTTGCAGGGCAAGAAAGTCAGATCCGGCATCAAGGCGATCGTCGTCCCCGGCTCGCAGGGCGTGGCCGCCCTCGCGGAATCGATGGGACTGGCCGAAGTTTTCCGCGACGCCGGTTTCGAATGGCGCGGCGCCGGTTGCTCCATGTGCCTGGCCATGAACCCGGACAAACTGATCGGCGACCAACTTTGCGCCAGCTCGAGCAACCGCAACTTCAAAGGCCGCCAAGGCAGCCCGACCGGACGCACCGTCCTGATGAGCCCCCTCATGGTCGCCGCCGCCGCCGTGACCGGCGAAATCAGCGACGCCCGCGAAATCTTCGGCCTGAGCTAAATTCTCTCAACCCTCATCCCTCAACCCTCAACTTTCCTCATGGCCCTGACCAAAATCTCCCAACTCGCCGGCACCGGAGTCTACGTCCCCGGCGACGATGTCGATACCGACCGTATTATTCCCGCGCGTTTCATGAAGTGCGTCACCTTCGACGGACTCGGGGAGTATGCGTTCTATGACGAACGCTTCACGGAGGACGGAAAACCGAAAACGCACCCCATCGACGACCCGAAATACAAAGGTGCGACCATTTTGCTGGCCGGACGCAATTTCGGTTGCGGCAGTTCGCGCGAGCACGCCCCGCAAGCTCTTTACCGCCACGGCTTCCGCGCTGTGCTGGCCGAAAGCTTCGCCGAGATTTTCTTCGGCAACGCCATCACGCTCGGCATGCCCTGCCTGGTCATGGACGGCCGCGACATCCGCGCCTTGGCAGCCCTCATCGACGAAGCCCCGCAGACCGAGATCAACATCGATATTCCAAACAGCCAGGTGAGCATGGCCGATGTCAGCTTCCCGGCCAAATTGCCGGATCACGCCCGCGAGGCGCTGGTCGACGGCAAATGGGACGCCATTGCCGATCTCCTCGAAGGCCTCGACGCGGTCAAATCCACCGCCGACAAACTGCCCTACATGCGCGTGGCCTGAGAGGGCCACGGCAACCGGCGCTTATGGAGCGCCGCGACAACGGAAACTCGCTCTTTTCCCGCCTGCCGTTTGCAGCGGCGCGTCTTTGACCTCCGCGGGCCTTATACCAAGTCCCAAAAGATTTTAGACTTTGTTGCCCGAGGTAGGGACGAGCGGCCCGCTCGTCCGCTCTTACTCCAACGGACACGCGAGCTCTCCGAGCCGTAGGCTCTACGAGCCGGAGGTCCGCGTGTCCCTACCCTCAAAACCTTGTTCGATAGTCCGGATCCTTTTCTGGTTTGGTATTATACCAATCACGAAAAGTTTTTCGACTTTTCACACCCCTCGGTAGGGTCGGCT
>JAFMJK010000076.1 GCA_017853515.1 Chthoniobacterales bacterium
TCCGACGTGGGCCGATGTCATCGGTTACGAGGAAAAGGAATCGCGGGTCATCGACCGCATGCGCACGGGCTACCCGCGTTTCTTTTTTCACCCGCTCATCCAGAAAGTCCGTGCCGCGCTCGAACCGAAACCCGGACGCGACGTGCTGCCCTTCGCCGACGAACAATCCGCAAAGCAGTGCGCCGCTCTTGCCGAAGGCAAAGCCGTTGAAGTCGACGGCCTCTGGGCCGCCTATTTCCCCGCAGCGCATCTGCCGACAGCGCGCGCCTACTGGCAGCATGCCGGACGCATCCTCTCCTCGCGCGCCGCGGAAGATTGGTTGAACGCACGCAAACTCACCGCGTCCGATGCGGCGGCAGAAAAAACTCTGCGCGATCGCCTCGCCGCGTGGTCGGGCGCTCCGGCCGGGAACATCAGCCTGCATCCCAGCGGCATGGCCGCGGTTTACACCGCGTTCGAAGCGGTGACCGCACGCCGCCCGGGCAAGCGCACGGTCATGTTCGGGTTTCCCTACACCGACACGCTGAAGATTCTTTCCAAATTCGGCGCCGGTGTGGAGTTCTTCCCGCGCGGAGATACACAGGATTTGTCGGCGCTGGCCAAACTGCTCGATGAGGAAGAAATCGCCGGCATCTTTTGTGAGTTTCCGGGCAATCCGCTGCTCAATGTTCCTGATCTGCCGGCCTTGCACACCATGGCGGGCGCACATCGTGTTCCCGTCATCGTCGATGACACCATCGGCACGTTCTTCAATGTCGATGTTCTCCCGCACACCGACCTCATCGCCACCAGCCTGACCAAAGCGATCTCCGGAGAAGGCGATGTCATGGCCGGCGCGCTCACCGTCAACCCGGGCGGACTATTCGCCGGCGCCCTGCCCACCACCGCACTCGGCGGAATTTATGCGCGCGATCTGGAAGTGCTCGAGCGCAACTCGCGCGATTTTCCGGAGCGCATGAAAATCGCCAATGCCAACGCTCTCGAGTTGGCCCGGTTCCTGGCTGCACACTCCGCCATCGAACGCGTCTGGTATCCCGGACTCGACCCCTTGCCGGTCTACGAACAACTGCGCAAACCGGGTGGTGGTTACGGCGCCGTCGTCTCGTTCTTGCCACGCGATGCGGCGGAAAACACCCCTCACATCTTCGGGAAACTTCACGTCAGCCACGGCATCAGCCTCGGCACAAGCTACTCGCTCGTCTGTCCCTACGTTCAGCTTGCGCACTACCACGAACTCGCCTGGGCCAAAGACTGCGGCATCGATCCGTATCTCTTGCGTGTCGCCGTCGGCACGGAGTCGTGGGACGACTTGAAGGAACGCTTCACCGCGGCGCTTCTCTAATCCCGAGTTGTAGCGGCGGTCTGTGACCGTCGCTGCCTTTAGCATCACAACGGCTCCGGCGGTCACAGACCGCCGCTACATTTTCCCGCACAAAAAAGGCGGGGATTTCTCCCCGCCTTTGGTGGATCCGTTTCGAGTTCTTCGCGCTACTTCTTCAACGCGAACAATCCCCGGCCGGCCTTTTTAAGGCCGGGCATGGTGTAAACGCGGGCGGCGAGATTGGCTTTCGGGTTGGAAACTTTCCAAACGTATTTGTCCTGCTTGAGGCCCTGGAGGATGGCGTCGACATTCATCGGACCGCCGGCGCGCTTCAGCACTTTGTGCACGGCAGGCGCGAGCGGACCGCTCGGTGAGGACGGGCGCTTCCGGCCTTTGAACGGCGAGGTGCGCTTCTTGCGCCCGCCTTTGGCCGGACGGCCCGGCTTGCGTCCGCGGCGAAGCGGACCGGCGACGGCGGGACTGACAAATCCGGCCAGCGCGGAATTTTTCCCGAGCAGGCCTTGCAATTCACGCTGCAAGTCTTCAATCCGTTCTTGAAGAGCGAGCGCGCGACGTAGTGTGGCGGTATTGAGTGTCAACATAGCGGCGTCGATTCTCTATATTACACCCTGCGCGGCAATATAATTCGCCGGCGGGCGCGCTCGTCTGGTCTCTCGACATAAACGTAGGAACCATCCAGAATATCGTGCATGGATGAAACTTCCGCGCGTTGGGCGCAACAGTTGATGGATTCCTACCGCGAACACGGCGGGGTGAATGCGAGCGACGGACCGGGTTTCCCCTCCAAACCCGAGGTGGCTTCGATTTGCCTGGAAATCATGCAGCTGCTTTTTCCCGGCTACCATGACGGTGGCGCGCTGGCCAAACTCGAGTTGGCCGAGCTGACCCGCGACCGCGTTGCCACGGTCTCGGAGGATCTGCGCCGTGTGCTGCATGCCGCTCTCGGCGAGGAGGGAGGTTCCGCCTCGCGCGCGGCGGAAACAGTGCGCCGCTTGTTCGATGAGCTTCCCGCCATCCGCGCGCTTCTCCAGACCGATGTGGAAGCAGCGTACGAAGGCGATCCTGCCGCCGCGACGCGCGACGAAATTATCCTTTCGTATCCGTTTCTCGAAGCCGTCGCCATCCAGCGCGTGGCCCATTTGCTCTACCGTGCGGAGATCCCGCTCATTCCGCGCATGATGACCGAGTGGGCGCATGCCCAGACCGGCATCGACATCCATCCGGGCGCGAGCATCGGCAGCCATTTCTTCATCGATCACGGCACGGGAGTGGTCATCGGCGAAACCTGCCGCATCGGCGCGCATGTGAAGCTTTACCACGGTGTCACGCTCGGCGCGCGCAGCTTCGCCAAGGACGAGCAAGGCCGCATCAAAAAAGGCGGCAAACGACATCCCGACGTGGAAGACAACGTCACCATTTATCCGAATGCCACCGTGCTCGGCGGCGAAACGGTCATCGGACGGAACACGACCATCGGCGGCAATGTCTTCCTCATGCACAGCGTTCCGCCGGACTCGCTCGTCTATTGCGAAGAAGCGCAGGTGCGCGTGGTGAGCAAATCGTCCAAAGGCGCCGCGGTCGACTACTCGATCTGACACTCCGATGCCCGCCCGCGCCCTGCAACCCGGAACAATTCATCCGGCGGTGGTGTTGCGGCAATTGCAGGAAGAAGCGTGCGCTTGGGCCACACGGCTCGCACTTCCGCAACTGGCCGCGCGCGTCACGCTGCATTGGCACGCGCGATTGCGGACCACCGCCGGCTTGGCGCGGCTCGATTGCGCGGTGATTTTGCTCAATCCGCGTCTGCTCGCCTTTCCGGAGGAACTGACCCGCACCTTTCTCCACGAACTGGCGCATCTTGTCGCCCATGCGAGGAATCCAAGGCGCCTCATCGATCCGCACGGACCCGAATGGCGACTCGCTTGCGCCGATCTCGGTCTGGCCGGGGAGAAACGTTGCCACGTGCTTCCGCTCGCCGCGCCGCGCCGGGTGGAGCGCAAGCACCTCTATCATTGCCCGCAATGCCGCCGCGAGGTGCGCCGCGTGCGCCCGTTCCGACGCGCCGAGGCCTGCCTCATCTGCTGCCGCACCCACGCCGACGGCCGTTACGACCGCCGATTCCGTTTTGCCCCCGGACCCCCGCCGTTCAACGGAAATACCCTCGCCCAGCCCGAGCTTTTTCGGTTGTAAGTCTTTCTGTCGGGTGACCAAGGTTCCCGTATTCCTTTTCCCTATGAGCCAGAACATCGAATCCCATCTTGTCGAAACCCGCGTGGTCAAACCCCCGGGCGACTTCAGCAAAAAAGCGCGCGTCAAGAGCCTCGCCGATTACAAACGCATCCACGCCGCCTCGATCAAAAATCCGCAGAAATTCTGGGCCAAAGAAGCGGCCGAGTTGAAATGGGGTCGCAAGTGGAAAAGCGTCCTCAAGTGGAAGGTCCCGTTCGCCCGCTGGTTCGACGGAGGCACGCTCAACGTGGCGGAAAATTGCGTCGACCGTCACGCCATGGGCGACCGCAAAAACAAAGCGGCCATCATCTGGGAAGGCGAACCCGGCGAAAAGCGCACGCTGACCTACGGACAACTCCAACGCGAAGTCTGCCTCTTCGCCAATGTCCTCAAACGCAACGGCGTGAAACGCGGCGACCGCGTCATCATCTACATGCCGCTCGTGCCCGAAGCCGCCGTCGCCATGCTGGCCTGCGCGCGCATCGGCGCGGTGCATTCGGTCATCTTCGGCGGATTCAGCGCGGACAGCATCCGCGACCGCATCGCCGACTGCGGAGCGACCTGCGTGGTCACCGCCGACGGCGGCTACCGCCGCGGCGCGATCGTTCCGCTCAAGCACAATGTCGACGCGGCGCTGGCCGGCGAAACGACGATCAAAAAAGTCATCGTGCTCAAGCGCGCCAACAACGAAGTGCACATCCAGGAGGGACGCGATGTCTGGTGGCACCGCGAACTGGAATACGTCAACGCCGACTGTCCCGTCGTCCATCACGACAGCGAGCATCCGCTTTTCATCCTCTACACCAGCGGCTCGACCGGAAAACCCAAGGGCATCCTCCATACTACGGGCGGCTATCTCACGCAGGCCTACTCCACCACGAAATACATTTTCGATCTGCGCGAGGACGACATCTATTGGTGCACGGCCGATGTGGGCTGGATCACCGGACACAGCTATCTCGTCTACGGGCCCCTCGCCAATGGCGCCACCTGCCTCATGTATGAGGGCGCGCCGAATTGGCCCGATCCGGACCGTTTCTGGCGCATCATCGAGAATTACGGCGTGACCGTCTTTTACACCGCGCCCACCGCCATCCGCGCCTTCATCAAATGGGGCGACGAATGGGTCGACAAACACGATCTCTCCTCGTTGCGCCTGCTCGGCACGGTCGGCGAGCCGATCAATCCGGAAGCGTGGATGTGGTATCACAAAAAAATCGGCGGCAGCCGCTGTCCCATCGTCGACACGTGGTGGCAGACGGAAACGGGCGCCATCATGATTTCTCCGCTCCCCGGCGCCACACCGACCAAACCCGGCACGGCGACGCTGCCTTTCTTCGGGATCGATGCCGCCATTGTGGACGACAAAGGCAAAGAAGTGGGACCGAACGAAGGCGGCAAGCTGGTCGTGCGCAAACCGTGGCCGTCCATGCTCCGCACCATCTACGGCGACCGCGCGCGGTATAAAAAAACCTACTGGAGCGAAATTCCCGGGTTCTATTTCACCGGCGACGGCGCGCGCCGCGACAAGGACGGATACTTCTGGATCGTCGGACGCATCGACGACGTGCTCAACGTGGCCGGGCACCGTCTCGGCACGGCGGAGATCGAAAGCGCGCTCGTCGCACACCACGCCGTGGCCGAGGCCGCCGTGGTCGGTCGACCCGATGAAATCAAAGGCCAGGGCGTCGTTGCCTTCGTCACGCTGAAGCAAGGCGAGAAACCCAGTCCCGAATTGCGCGACAAACTCCGCAAACATGTCGGCCACGCCATCGGCGCCATCGCCAAACCGGACGACATCCATTTCGCCGAAGCGCTTCCCAAGACGCGCAGCGGCAAAATCATGCGCCGCATCCTCAAAGAGATCGCCAGCGGCAAAGATGTCAAAGGAGACACCACGACACTCGAAGACTTCAGCATCCTATCGAAGCTGAAGTTGAGCGACGCATAATCCGCTTTGGTGCAGACAGAGAGACAATTTCTGCTTTCGCTGCCGCCGGCCATGACGGAGACGTTCGGCCGTTCGGATCGTTACCGTTTTCCGGAGTGGTTCGCGGCCTGCGATCCGCCCGGAGGCAAACTCGGTTCGGGAGGCGGATTGATGCATCTCCTGCACGAGTGCTGGAAAAAACTCGGCTCGACCGGATCATTCCGCGACTGGCTCTTGGACACGCCGAAGACGGCCATCCTCGCCGGCGGGCAGAGCCGGCGGCTTCCGGCCTACGCCGCCACGGGCAAGGTTCTCATTCCCCTTCCCGTCATGCGGTGGAGCCGCGGACAACGCATCGACGGGACTTTGCTCGATTACATGTGGCCCGAGTTCGACCGCATCATGGCGCGATCCGGAGAGGACTACCCGTTGATGGTTTGCAGCGGCGATGTGTTGCTCGATTTTCCGAGGAGCCTTCCGGAATTTCCCCGCGCCGACCTTCTCGCGCTCGGCATGTGGGTCTCGCCCGAGACCGCCAGCGAATTCGGCGTGTTCTTTTCCAAGCGGTCCTCGCCCGGAGAAATCGACTTCTTCCTGCAAAAGCCGCGTGCGGAGGAGATCCGCAAACAGGCCGCGGAACGCGTTTTCACCGTCGACTCCGGGGTCTGGTTGCTCGGGCGGCGCGCCATCGAATTGCTGCTGGAGCGCTGCGGATGGGATGCCGGGAAAGAAACCTTCCTCGGGGGCGGCGTCGGAACCTACGAACTTTATGGCGAGTTCGGCCCAGCGCTCGGGGTCAATCCGGCGCGCAAAGATGAAGGCGTCGCATCGTTGCGTTCGGCTGTGATGGCGCTCGAAGGCGGATCATTTTACCACCTCGGGACCAGCCGGCAATTGATCGAATCGGTCTCCTCCCTGCAGAACAACCGCTCGGACCAATTGCGTTCCGCGCCGATGGACCGCAAGCCGCACCCGGATGTTTACGTGCAGAATTCCGATTTCGCGTTCACCACGAGAAAACCGACCAACCGCATGCTCTGGGTGGAGAACAGCACTCTGGCCGGCGACGAGAAACTCGGGGAGCGGCAGGTCGTCACCGGTGTCCCCCCCGGATTCCCCCGCTTGGACTTGCCCGACGGCATTTGCCTCGACGTCGTTCCCGTTCGCGGGGGCGGCCTCTGCCTGAGATTCTACGCGTTCGAGGACCGCTTCTCGGGAGCATTGGGCGATGACCACTGTGTTTGGTTGGGGCGTCCCGCCGCCGATTGGTTCCGCCGGCGTGGAATCGATCTTCCGTCGGCCGGCCTCGATCAGGAGACCGATTTGCAGAAGGCGCCGCTTTTCCCGGTTGTGGAACACGGCGAAGTAACTGCGGATTTTTTGCGTTGGTTGCACGCGGACGAACCGCAGGACAGCGGTGATTGCCGCGCGCTTTTTCTGCGCCGCAGACTTTCCGCCATGGAAATCTGCGAGCAAGCCGATATCCCCGCACTGTTGGCGTCGCGAAAGGCCAGGATGGCCGATGCTCTGCCGGTCATGCGCGCCCACCACAACACGAACCCTTTCTACCGTCTCGATCTTTCGTCGGTCGCGGATTTTTTCCCTGCCACGCGCATCGAAACTCTGCCCGATTTGCACGGATTCGATGGGATCCACGACGCCATGCTTTGTTCGGAGATTCTGCGCGGCACCGACGCCGCAGCTTCGGGGGCCGCGGAAGCGGATGCATTCGGGCAACTCAAAGGTCGGGTCCTGGAATCCGTGCGTCATCTTGTGCACCAACCCCGACGCACCACGCTCGAGGACCAGATCGTCTGGGCGCGCAGTCCCGTGCGACTCGACTTGGCCGGAGGATGGACCGATACGCCTCCTTACTGCTTCATCGAAGGCGGCCAGGTTGTGAATGCCGCCGCCGAGATCAACGGCCAGCCGCCCGTGCAGGTCTTCGTGCGCGTCGCGCCGGAACCCGTTATCGTTCTGCGCAGCATCGATCTCGGAATGCAATGCCGCGTGGAAAGCCGCGACGAACTCGCGGACCACGGTAATCCGGCCGATCCGTTCGCCCTGGCCAAGGCGGCGCTTTGTCTGGCGGGATTCCATCCCGGCGCAGTCGATGCGGATATCCGTCCCGAGCACGGGACCTTGCGCGCGCAGTTGGAAGAATTCGGGGGAGGACTGGAAGTTTCTCTCCTCGCCGCGGCGCCGAAAGGATCGGGTCTCGGAACAAGCAGCATTCTGGCGGCCACTTTGCTCGGCGCACTTTCCGACGCGTGCGGACTGGAATGGGACCGCAGCGAACTGGTTCCGCTGACCATGGCCGTCGAGCAGATGCTCGGCACCTGCGGCGGTTGGCAGGACCAGGCCGGCGGTATTTACCGCGGCATCAAAATGGCCCAGAGCGGCCCCGGAACCGCGCAGGATCTTTCGCTGCGCTGGGCTCCAGACCGTGATCTGGCCGAAGCGGCCCGCAATGGCAGCGCACTGCTCTACTACACGGGAATTACGCGTCGCGCTTCCGGAATCCTCCACGAAATCATGCGCGGAATGTTCCTCAACTCGTCGCCTCACCTGGCAACGCTGGCCGATATCCGCGACAACGCGACCGAGACGTTCGAGGCGCTGCTGCGCGGACGCTGGGAAGATCTGTGCGCCTGCGTGGGCAAGAGTTGGAATCTCAACTGCCGTCTCGATCGGGGAACAAATCCGCCCGCGGTGCGCGCGATTTTCGAGGAATCGCGCGATTTGCTGGCCGGAGGCAAATTACTCGGCGCCGGAGGCGGTGGTTACGCACTGCTCCTCGCCAAGGATCCGGAGGCCGGCAGCTTGCTGAAACGGCGACTCGCCGCCGGCACCGCACAACCGGGATCGCGTTTCGTCGATTTCTCCGTCTCGCACTCGGGACTGCAAATCACCAGAAGTTGAAAAATTAACCGGACGCCGCTTCCGTCCGGCTGTTGCCCCACGTAATATTGGGTCATGGACAAATTCCTCATCACCGGAGCCTCGAGCGGGATCGGACGCGCCGTCGCCATTCGCCTCGCGGCCCGCGGAGCGAAACTCACTCTCCACGGACGCTCGGAAGCCAAACTGGCCGATGTCTCCGCGGCGTGCTCCGGCGCCGCATCAGTCGAAGTGATCGCCTCCGACCTGACCACGCCGCATGTCGCCGACAGCCTGGTGGCCAAAGCCAATGAATCGATGGGCGGGATCGATTGCGTCGTCCACTGCGCGGGTATCGGCTTGATCAAACCCGCGGCGGACACCACCGACGCGGAATTCAGCAAAATCGTGAACACCAACCTGCGCGGGACGTTTCTCATCGCGCAATCGGCCTGCAAAGTGATGGCCGCGCAGAAGCACGGACTCTTCATCACCCTCCCCGGCATCCTCGGCAAAGCCGTGATGAAAAACGCCGCGGCCTACATCGCGAGCAAGTTCGGGGTCACCGGACTGATCAAGACCTTCGCCCAGGAATACCAACGCAGCGGCATCCGCTTTTGCCTCTTCTTCCTAGGGGGCGTCGATTCGCCGTTCTGGGACGAGATCAACATGGCCGTGCAGCGCGACAAGATGATTCCCGTCTCGACCGCGGCCGATCTCATCCTGCAGGCGATCGATGCCCCGCCGCATCTCGTGCTGGCCGAAGTCGTCCTCCAGCCGGAGAGCCACCAACTGGTCTGATTGTCACTCCGGCAGAGTCCGGGTGAAACGAAACTGGTAAATCCGCACATCGTCATCGATCGTGCCCGAAGC
>JAFMJK010000077.1 GCA_017853515.1 Chthoniobacterales bacterium
GGCAAGAGTAATACCAGTCCCAAAATATTTTAGATTTTGTTACTCGAGGTAGGGACGAGCGGCTCGCGCATCCGCCCCCTTTCCAACGGACACACGAGCTCTCCGAGCCGGAGGTCCGCGTGTCCCTACCCTCAAAACCTTGTTCGATAGTCCAGATCCTTCTCTGGCTGGTATAAACTGGCCACGAACACCCGCTGGCAAAAAAGAAGGGCGTCCTTGCGGGACGCCCTTCCGTGAATGCTTTGCTGCGGGCTTAGTAGCCGCCGCGGTCTCCGCGGTCGCGGTATCCACCGCCACCACCACCGCCGCCGCGATAGCCGCCGCCACCGCCGCCACGGCCTCCGCCGCCGCCGCGATAGCCACCGCCACCGCCGCCACCGCCGCGGTATCCACCGCCACCGCCCTGCGGACGGTCTTCACGCGGACGCGCTTCGTTGACTTGGATGGCACGGCCGTCCATGTCTTGGCCGTTGAATTTCGAGATCGCCGCGTTGGCTTCCTCGTCGCTCGAGAAGGTCACGAAACCGAATCCGCGCGAGCGGCCGGTCTGACGGTCGACGGCAATCATGACGTCGGTCACGGTGCCACATTGTCCGAAGGCCTCGCGGAGCGAGTCATCGGTGGTGCTGAAGGGGAGATTCCCCACATAGAGTTTGTTACCCATACTATTATCTTTCTGTTGTGTTTATCTGCCAGGCTCCAAGCCGTCCGGTGCCTGCGCAAACTCCCACGAACGTATACTCAACCCGGGGGGCGCTTTCTGACCTGAACTTGTCGACTGTCGGAAGGTAACGTTGGGCCGATCCGCCCCGAGCGCAAGAGAAAAGCGTCATGGAACAGGTGGAACCAGCCGGACGCGGTAGAAATACTGGCCCGACGCTGCATGCGCGGCCGATGACGAGGCGCCTGTCGCGGTGACCTCGGTTCCGACATCCGTCCAACCGTCGGAAATGTTGGCCTTGGCCTGGAGGCGGTAGATTTTGTCCGCCACGGACGTCCACGCAACCGTGCTTGTCCCGCCGCTATTGTTCACCGAGGTGATTCGGAAGGCCGAGTTGCGGTCGGTCGGATCGGTGCCGAGCTCATTTTCCTGCGCATTGGTGAAGCCGTCGCCATCGGGGTCGTTGGACGCGACGCGGTCGCCGCCTGTGATGCCGTAACCCGACCACCACGAATCCAAGATGCCGTCGGTCACACCCTCGGACGTCTTGGTGACAAGCGCGCTGGCCGTCGTCGTGCCGCTGCCCGTGCCGGCAATGATGTGGGACATTTCGCCGAAGAAAACATCGTAGTCTGCCCCGGTTCCGGATCCGTTGTTGAAAAATTCGAGCCAAGTGATGTCCGATCCGTTGCCAAGCGCGCCCGTGATCACGCTCGAACCGGTGTCGAGGCTGTAGGAGTTGGAGCCTGTCTGGGTCAGTTTGAGGCTCAAACCTGTCGCGGTGTAGGCCAGGCCGGAGTCACGCGCGGTGGACGCATCCGTGATGCGGTAAGTGTTTTGCCCGCCCACGAAATAAAATTTGAAACGAACTTTGCCGTCCGGGTCGCGCAACTCGAAGCCGGCATCCTTGCCGGAGGTGATCCAATTGTTGTCGAAACGGACGCTGAGGCTGTCGCCGGATTTCATCGGGGTGACGAGCGCGCGCGAAGCTTTGGCCGTGTTCGTGCCGTTGGCCCAAAGACCGAAACCTTTGGTGACACCAGCACCCAAGTTCAAGTTGGCATTGTTGGCCGTGGTGGCGATGAAGTTGCCCGCGCCAGATGCCGAGTGGTTGAAGAACCATTCGCCGAATCCCGCGCCTGCTCCGGATCCTTGGGTCCAGTTGTTATAGGAGGCGGCGGAGTCCGTGTAGGCGGACGTGGCGTTGGTCGGAAAAACACCGCTGAACTGCACGTTGTTCGTGCCGCCGGCCAAAGCGATCTGATTGGTCCAATTCCAACCGTTGGCCACATTGCCGCCGGGGAACGGAATGGTCCCGCCGGTGCCGTTGGCCGGATTGGTCCACGTGAGACCGTTGGTAAACAAAGCACCGGCCCGCCCCTTGAAGGTGTAGATGTTGCTCGAGACAGCCGGAGTGCCGGCCGGATCGACCACGAGAATCTCCGTTCCGCCGAGCGCAGCGAACGGCGTGGTGACGGAAACGGGGGCTGTATCAGCCGAGTCGCCGATCGCATTCACCGCTCTGACTTTGTAGGTGTAGGTGGTTTCGGGCGAACGACCGGTGTCGACGTAAACCGTGTCGGTCGGCGCGGCGATCTGCACATCGTCGCGGAAAAGTTTGTAGGAAGCCGCTCGGGCGGAGTTGCTCCACGAAACCGAAACGGTGGTGCTGTTCGTCGCCACGGCGGCAAGACCGGCCGGAACATCGGGTGCCTGCGTGATCGGATTCGTCGTGACGTTGAAATTCCAGTTGCCGCCGCCGTTGTTGTCCCACGTCCCGGTGCCGTTGTTGAAGACGAGGGCGATGGTCGTCGCGTTGGACGGCAGCGTGTAAGTGAAAGTCCAATTGGTGCCGTTTGTCTTGCTCATCGCCAATCCGGGCAGCGCCGTCCAGTTGGCCGTGATGTTCTGGTTGTAGCCGTGGTGGATGTTGACGTTCGTCGCACTCGCCAGCACGCGTCCTGCCGGGTTGTAGGTCACGGTCAAAGGTTGTCCGGCAACCGGATTGGTCGGGTTGATGGTGACAGCGGGACTCGTTCCGCCTCCGCCACCCCCGCCTCCGCCGCTGTTGGAGGCATCGCTGTAGTCGTCCACCCAGACATGCTGGATATCCGACTTGCTCACATTGCCCTTCGAGTCGGTCGCCTCGATGTAATAGTCGAGGAGTTTGTTGCGGAAGTTCGGGAGATTGTCGTTCGTGATTTTGGCAAAGTAGTAATCCGCCACGGCGTCGGCTTGCACCGGCAGGAAGTAATCGATCTGGCTGTTGGCCGCCGCCGTATTGAGGGCTTCGCGCGTTTTGGGCAACTCGCGCTTGTTCATGATGATGGTCACCCACTGGCCGACCTCGACACCGCCGGCATAGGTTTCGTTCTGGTTGCTGTTGAGCGGGTTCGTTCCATCCTGATCGACGCGGATTTTCAACTTCACGTTGCCATCAGGGATGCCGTTCAGATCGTAGGCATGCGTCCAAATGTAGAACTCGGAGTTCATCCGCTTGAGGAACGCGTTGTTCGGGATCTGCGGCTGCTGGTTGAACCAACCGAACGTGTACCAACCCGGATTGTAGGGGAACCGCTGCGGCTTGAGGACCGTCGGGCCGGTGCGATCGTTGTTGCGCCGCGATGTCGTCATCCACGGCGTCAATTTTTCCACCGCACGGCGCGTGGCCAGACCGGGCTTCATCTCGTCGTCGTTGCCGAGGCCGCCGTAGTAGTTGAAACCCGAATCGAGACCCATGAGGTAGATGTGCCAGGCCTGCTCGACTTCGTTGGCTCCGGTCCACTGGCCGTTGCCGAGGTTATTGTAGGGATCCTGGATTTTCCACGCCTCGACGGAACCACCCTCGTCGCGAAGGATTTGCTCGGCCGTCTCGACCCAGTTCGCGCCGGCCATGAGAGGCGCGTAGCTGTAGAACTTGAGCGCGAATCCCGGCGTCTCCATATCGATCTGCGTGCCGGGGACGGTCGTCACGCCGCGGTTGGCCACCGTGGCCACCGGCGGCTCGATCCACTTCATGAAATTCGGCGACCCGTAACACATCTCGGGAAAAATCCAGGCGCCATCTTCGATGTGGGTCATCGGGGCGTTGCCGCCGTGGGCGTTGACGAAATCCTGCGGCGTCGACGGCTTGTAGCCGGCGCTGGCCGCACCGTTGAACAACTGCGGCGTTGCTTCGTTCCACGAACTCGATCCCCCGCCCCATGCATTGTCGCCGTCGGTCGAGGGCATGACCATGACCGGACGGGCCGGATCGGAGGCGAAGGGCGAGATGAATTGCCCGATTTTCCCGATGCCCTCGTTCGCGTAACCGTAGCGGTAGGAAAGCACGTCGTCCGACGGCACGGCGATCATGGTTTTCTCCACGCCCGTTTCTGGATTCACGTATTTCACGCGGTGCAGTTGGTAGGCGAAGGGCGCCACGTTCCAGGCCGCATTGCCGGGATTCGGCTCGCCATACCACCAACCATCGGCCGGCGAAGGCCCGAGTTGGTCCGCTTTGTTCGGAGGGCTGGAGAAAATGTTGTAGGAGCCTTCCGGGTTGGCCTTGGTGTTGTAAGTCGGACACGTGCGGCTGATGTGATGGCTGGCCACGATGACCCATTGGTATCCCTCTTCAGCCAAGACATCGATCAGATGGCGCGAGTAGCCCATTTCCGTGGGGAAGAAACCCTTGGAATGGTCGGAGAGATCGCTTTTGCCGCCCCACGCCTTCCACCACGCTTGTTTGAAAATTTGCAGCTCTTTGCGGAAAACCGACTTCGGCAGCAGCGGCGCAAGCGAGTGGTGGTAGGTGAATCCGACAAGATCCATGCGCGTTGAACCGGCCGGAGTATTCCATCCGCGCGCTTCTTTGTAGCCGTTGTTCCAACCGCCGCCATAGCCGAGCTGTCCGAGAGAGCCGAGTTGCCGCACGTTGTCGATGAGCGATCCGGAGTAGCTGATGGCAAATCCGCCGGCGCTGTTGAAGGTAGTTAGCGAATTGCGCGGACCGCTCTGATACGAGGTGCGGCGATCATCCAAACCGAAAATATCCGTGAGATTGTTCTCCGGGTGCTGCTTGGGGCTGAGCCCGCCGTAGTTTTGCGACGGTTTGAGAACGATCGAGTCCCACGCGAATTGGCCGCGCGAGGTCTGGCCGCCATTGCTGTTCCACTCCGGCCAGTAAAGCGGTTGGTGGTTATGCCAGAAGCGTGAAACGTAGACGTTGGGGTTGGCGCGGGAAGCGGCGGGCAGGCCGACAGCGCAGAGCGCCGCAGCGAAGATCAGGATGCGGAGGGATGACATGTTCGGGGCGAACTATTGGTTGTGCAGTGAGCTGACAACTCATGGCGCGTTGCGCATGAGCTGGAAATTGTTGAAGCAAAAGTCGTGGGTCTCGGCGTTGCGGTTGAAGAACGCGACACTGTTGATCGAACCGCCAGCCTCGCCGCCGAATTTGCGCTTCTCGAAAAGTTTCACCGATTGGTCGTTCAGGTTGATCACCTCGAGATCGTAGGTGTCTTCGTCGACCATGGTCAGGGTGAGCGCCACGGCTTCCTGCGTGATGGGAATCCCGGTGTCGAATTCCTTCTCGGCATCGGTGACCAGGTAGTTGGGCGAACCCTCGCGCGCGAAAAACTTGAGGCGCGCGCCGGTCGCGGCATCGGCGACGGACTCGTTCGTGTTCCCCGTGCGGTAGGTCACGCCGATTTCGGACGGCGTGGCATCGTCCTGCTCGCTCTTGGGCACGAACGCACCGTGCTTGATATCGAAGGAAAAATTGTCACCCGGCTCGAGCGGGACCGAAACGCCGCGGAACGCCACGACTTCCTCGTAGGATTTGCCGTTGGCGAACAAGGCGAAGGCGCGATCGTTGGCGATCGGCGCGATCTCCGGCTTCTCGCTTTTCTTGGCCAGATAGTTCCCGGCGAAACTCCCCTCGCCGTCTGACTTGGAAACAATTTTCCAAGGGAAGAAACCATTGTCTCCGCCCGTGCCATCCCGCCACGCGGTGTTGTACATCCCCTGGTCGGCGTCATCGTCGCCGATGTTGACTTGGCTGGCGGCGAAAGAACCGTAAGCGATCAGGGAAACAAAAATGATTTGGAGGAAAGCGCGCAGAACCATAGGGATACGAACTTTCGAATCTACTCTTGGCGGGAGGGGCTGTCAAACGGCCAAAACCGGCCGCTCAGTCGCCTGCGCCGTCTCCGAAGTGCTTCCGCGGCACGAGGTAATGCGAAACGTAGTCCATCACCGCCTCGCGCAGATTGGTCACCCCCGCCCGGTAGCCGGTGGAGAGCAATTTGGTGATCTCGGCCTGGGTAAAGTATTGGTATTGCGAGCGCAGCGCCTCGGGCATTTCGATGAACTCGATACGGGGCTCGCGCCCGAGCGCCTCGAAAATGGGATGCACCAGCTCGAGCCAGGTGTGCGCTTCGCCCGACCCGATATTGAAGAGGCCCCCCGCTTTTCGACTGCTCGCCAGATGCAGGGTCATGGCCACCGCATCTTTCACGTAAAGAAAATCGCGCTTCTGTCCGCCGTACGGATAGTCCGGGTGGTAGCTCTTGAAAAGCTTCACCTGGCCCGTTTCCTCGATCTGTTTCCACGCCTTGCTCACCACGCTGCGCATGTCGCCCTTGTGCTCCTCGTTCGGACCGAAAATGTTGAAGTATTTCAGCCCGACGATGCGCTGCAGGTAACCTTCGCGCTGCGCGTGGAGGTCGAAAACCTGCTTTGACCATCCGTAGGCGTTGAGCGGACGCCAACCGGCGAGGTTGTCGGAGAAATCGTCCATCCCCGATGCGCCGTCACCGTAGGTCGCAGCCGACGAAGCATAGACAAAGCGCGACCTGCGCTTCAGAGCCCACTCGGCCAGTTGGCGCGTGCAGCCGTAATTGTTGCGCGTCAGGTAAGCCGCGTCGCGTTCCGTCGTGGAGGAGCAGGCACCCAGGTGGAAAACGTGGGTGAAGCTGCCGAACGCCGAGGCCTTGTTTTCCAACCGCCCGTAAAAATCACCCGCCTCGACGTAGTCCTCGAATGCGAGCGGCGAAAGATTTCGCCACTTTTCGCTGCTTCCGAGTTCGTCGACGACAACAATGCGGTCGACCCCGTGCCAGCGGTTCAGCGCGCCGACCAGCACGCTGCCGATGAAACCGGCACCGCCGGTGACGAGGATCCTGTCCTTGGACGAAAAACTGCCGGCCGCGGGTTTCACTCCGCCGCGGGGCGCTTTTTTGCTCTGTGTCGCTTTGGCTTTGCCCATGCTGTTCGGAAGCGTAGACGCCGCATCGTGCCCGGTGCAACCCCGCGCATTGCTTCGCGCCGGAACGAAACGTAACATCTTCGCCATGATGTCACCGCGCTGGGAGACGCGGGATCCGGCCGATCCCGCCATTGCCGAACGCCTCGCGCGCGAATTGGGCATCTCGCCTCTCTTCGCCTCGCTGCTCGCCGCCCGCTCGGTGACCGATCCGGCCGAGGCGGACGATTTCCTCAATCCGCGTCTGGCCACCCTCCCCGATCCGCTCGCCACGCCCGGCATGGAGACCACGGCGAAACGGTTGGCCGAGGCCGTCGCGAAGAGGGAAACCGTTGTTCTCTACGGCGACTATGACGTGGACGGAGTCACTTCGCTGGCCATCATGCACCGCTTTCTTGCCGCGTGCGGATTGCCCACGCATTGCTTTTTGCCCTTGCGCGAGTCGGAGGGATACGGGCTGAGCCGCGAGGGACTCGACCGCGTCTTCGCCGCGCACAAACCGTCGCTCGTTGTGGCTCTCGATTGCGGCACGTCATCGCAAGAGGAGGCGGCGTGGCTCGCGCAACAAGGCGTCGAACTGGTCATCGTCGACCACCACGAACCGAAGCAAAAGACGGCCGGGTGCGAGGCCCTGGTGAATCCCAAGGCGCTGGGCGGGAACACGGATCTGTGCACCGCGGCGCTTGTTTTCAAACTCTGCCACGCGATCCAGAAAGTCACGGGTCGAAGGGAGCCCGATCTGCGCGACTACCTCGATCTCGTCGCCATGGGCATCATCTGCGACCTGGCGCCGCTGCGCGGGGAAAACAGGGTCCTCGTGCGACACGGACTCGCGCGCCTGAGCCAGACAAAATGGATCGGCCTGCGCGCGCTCATGGAGGTCGGTTCGGTTGTGCCGCCCGTTTCCACGGGGGATGTGGGGTTCCGCCTGGGCCCTCGGCTCAATGCGGCCGGGCGCCTCAATACGGCCGAGGCGGCGCTGGAATTGTTGCTCGCCGAGGACGCGGGTCAGGCGCGGCGATTGGCGCGCGAACTCGATGTCTGCAATCGCGAGCGCCAAGACCTCGAGCAGAAAGTTCTCGAGGCGGCGCTGGAACAAATCCGCGAAGTTTTCGATCCCAAACGCGACAGCGCCCTCGTCGTCGGCGGCAACGGATGGCACCACGGCGTGGTCGGCATCGTCGCCTCGCGGCTCTGCCGCAAGTTCCATCGTCCGGCCATTGTTGTTGGCTTCGACGAAGCGGGGGAAGGACACGGCAGCGGGCGCAGTATCGACGGATTGTCATTGGTCGAAGCGCTCGGTGGATGCGCCGAACTGCTCGGAGCTTTCGGAGGACACCACATGGCTGCGGGACTGAGCGTGAACCGCGACAAATTCGAGGAGTTCCGCGGAAAGTTCGCCGGATTGGCCGCGAAGAGCTTGCAACCGGCGGACTTGGCGCCGCGATTGACCATCGATGCGCGCATCAACGTGGCCGACCTGGAGCAGGGACATCTCGAAGAGTTGTCGCTGCTCGAGCCCTGCGGGATGGGGAACCCGGCGCCGATCTTCTGCGCGCGCGGCGTGGCACCGGTCAACGGACCCGACGTGCTCAAAGAGAAACACGTCCGCTTCCGGGTGAAGGGCCGGGAGGAACTTCTTGCCGCCATCTACTTCAATGGCGCGAGCGAGGAATTCCCGCGGGCCCCTTGGGACGTGGCGTTCAAACTCGTGCGCAACGAATACCGCCAACGCGTCAGCATGCAACTCGAGGTCCAACACCTGCGTTCAGCGGCATAGCGCCAATTAAGAAAGAGTTCTGGGCGCCTGATAAAGTGGATCGGCCCATTTGCCGTGGGGCCCACCTCCGTCCGCCGCAGCAGACTATGGCCCGGGCCGATCATCAGCCTGCCGATCCCGATGCGGAGATCGACATCGCAATCCACCCAACGATCAAAGACTGCTATCTTTTGCCGTCTGCTATGAGACCAAACCAGAAAAGGATCTGGACGATCCAACAAGGTTTTGAGGGTAGGGA
>JAFMJK010000078.1 GCA_017853515.1 Chthoniobacterales bacterium
GACCGCACTGGTTGAGCTTGAGTTCGGGTCCGATGACGATGACCGAGCGGCCCGAGTAATCGACGCGTTTGCCGAGCAGGTTCTGGCGGAAGCGCCCCTGCTTGCCCTTGAGCATGTCGCTGAGCGACTTGAGCGGGCGGTTGCTCGCGCCGGTCACCGCGCGGCCGTGGCGGCCGTTGTCGAAGAGCGCGTCGACCGCTTCCTGCAGCATGCGCTTCTCGTTGCGAATGATGACTTCCGGCGTTTTGAGCTGGAGCAGGTTCTTCAACCGGTTGTTGCGGTTGATGACGCGGCGATAAAGGTCGTTGAGATCCGAGGTGGCGAAACGTCCGCCTTCGAGCGGGACGAGCGGACGGAGATCCGGCGGAATGACCGGCAGGACGTTGAGGATCATCCATTCCGGACGCGTGCGCGACTGGAGGAAGCCCTGGGCGAGCTTGAGGCGTTTGGCCAGCTTGGTTTTGGTCGTCTTGCTCTTGGTTTTACCCATCTGCTCCTGCAGATCCTTGACCAGTTCAGCGAGGTCGATGCGCTCGAGGAGTTTCTGCAGCGCTTCGGCACCCATGCCGGCGGTGAAGTCCTCGCCGTATTGTTCCTCGGCTTCGCGGAACTCGGTTTCGTTGAGCAGTTGGCCGGCCTCGAGGCTGGTGTTGCCCGGGTCGATGACAAGGTAATCCTCGTAATAGATGACGCGCTCGAGCTGCTTGGCCGTGAGGTCGAGCATGAGGCCTAGACGCGACGGCGTGCACTTGTAGAACCAGATGTGCGAGACAGGCACGGCCAACTCGATGTGGCCCATGCGCTCGCGGCGCACGCGCGCCAGGGTGACCTCGACGCCGCAGCGGTCGCAGACCACGCCCTTGTGCTTGATGCGCTTGTATTTCCCGCAGGTGCACTCCCAGTCGCGGGTCGGACCGAAGATGCGCTCGCAGAAAAGGCCGCCCTTTTCCGGCTTGAACGTGCGGTAGTTGATCGTCTCGGGATTTTTCACCTCGCCGTGACTCCAGGAACGGATGGACTCCGGGGAGGCCACCGTGACGGAGACTTGGTCGAAAGCCGGGGCGGTCTCGCCCGACAGGTCGCGTAGCATTTGGTCGCTCATGATTTCTATTTGGTCCCGTTGATGATTAAGCCACGAGGTCCGCGGGGAGGCGGTTCGGTCTGCCGACTTTCACGTCGAGGCCGAGGCTCTTCATTTCCTTGATGAGAACGTTGAAGGATTCAGGTGTGCCGGCGTCGAGGGCGTTGTCGCCCTTGACGATCGACTCGTAAATGCGCGTGCGGCCCTGCACGTCGTCGGATTTGACGGTGAGCAGTTCCTGCAGCGTGTAGGCCGCGCCGTAGGCTTCGAGGGCCCAGACTTCCATCTCGCCGAAACGCTGGCCGCCGTATTGGGCCTTGCCGCCCAGCGGTTGCTGGGTGACGAGCGAGTAAGGTCCGACCGCGCGGGCGTGGATCTTGTCGGCCACGAGGTGGCCGAGCTTCATCATGTAGATGTAGCCGACAACGACCTCTTGCTCGAAACGGTCGCCGGTGCGCCCGTCGTGCACCACGGCCTTGCCGTTCGGCTGCACCCAGGTGAAGCCGTCGACCTTGCTCGCGTCTTTCAGGTAGTTGAAGATTTTTTCCTCGCTGATGCCGTCGAAGACCGGCGTGGCGACCTTGAAGCCGAGCGCCTTGGCGGCGATGCCGAGGTGCGTCTCGAGGACCTGGCCGACGTTCATGCGGCTCGGAACGCCGAGCGGGTTGAGCACGATGTCGACCGGTGTGCCGTCCGCGAGGAAAGGCATATCCTCCTCGGGCACGATCTTGGCGACGACGCCCTTGTTGCCGTGGCGTCCGGCCATCTTGTCGCCCACGCTGAGCTTGCGCTTGCTGGCGATGTAAACTTTGACCTGCTTGACGATGCCGGGATCGACTTCGTCGCCGCTCTCCACGCGCATCATGTTCTCCTCGCGCTCGTGCTGGAGGTCGTCGAAGCGGTGGCGGTATTGGCCGATGATCTCGAGGATCTTGTTGCGGATCGGGCTCGGATCGATTTCAACCTGGTTGTAAACGCCGGCCAGCTTGCGCAGGAGCGTCTTGGTGATTTTGCGGTTGGCGGGAATGATGATCTCGCCGCTCTCGCCGTTGACCACGTCGAGCGGGATTTTCTCGCCGAGCAGGACGTTGGAAAGCGCCTCGGTCAGCTGCTCGTGGAGTTCGTCGCTGCGCTTCTTGTAGTCGTCCTCGAGTTGCTTGGCGTGCTTCTTGGCCTCGGACGGCGAAAGCTTGGTCTTGGCCAGCTCCTTCTTGGACGAGACTTTGACGTCCATGACGATGCCGTAGGTGCCGGACGGGACCGTGAGCGACGTGTCTTTCACGTCGGCCGCTTTCTCGCCGAAGATGGCGCGCAGAAGGCGCTCTTCGGGGGCGAGCTCGGTTTCGCTCTTCGGCGTGATTTTGCCGACGAGAATGTCGCCGGGTTTGACCTCCGCGCCGATGCGGACCACGCCGTCGGGACCGAGGTTGCGCAGGGCCTCCTCGCCGACGTTCGGGATGTCGCGGGTGATTTCCTCGGGCCCGAGCTTGGTGTCGCGGGCGCCGATTTCGAACTCGTCGATGTGGATGGACGTGTAGATGTCCTCCTTCACCACGCACTCGCTGATCAGGATGGCGTCCTCGAAGTTGTAGCCGCTCCAAGGCATGAACGCGACGAGCACGTTGCGTCCGAGCGCGAGTTCGCCGCCTTCTGTGCACGGACCGTCGGCGATGACCTCACCGCGCTTCACGTGCTGGCCTTTCTTGACCAGCGGACGCTGGTTCATGCAGGTGCTGCTGTTCGAGCGCATGAATTTGCGCAACTCGTAGACGTAAACGTGTTTCTCCGCATCGGTCTTGATCTTGCGTTTGCCTTCCGGCAGATGGCCGTCCTTGGTCACGATGATCTGGTCGGCCGTGACCGAAGCGACTTTGCCCGATTCTTCGGCGACGATGACCGCCTTCGAATCGCGGGCGACACGACCCTCGAGGCCGGTGCCGACCAGCGGTGCGTCGGAGCGCACGAGCGGCACGCCTTGGCGTTGCATGTTCGAGCCCATGAGCGCGCGGTTGGCGTCGTCGTGCTCGAGGAAGGGAATCAATCCCGCCGCGACGGAAACCAACTGCTTGGGCGAAACGTCCATGTAGTGGACCTTGGCCGGTTCGACTTCGAGGAAGTCGCCGCGGTAACGCACGGAAACCTTGTCGCCGACCAGCTTGCCGTGTCCGTCGACCACCGAGTTGGCCTGGGCGACGAGGAAGTTCTCTTCCTTGTCGGCCGGGAGGTAATCGATCTGGTCGCTGACGCGACCATTGGTCACTTTGCGGTAAGGCGTTTCAATGAAACCGAAGTCGTTGATTCGGGCGAAGGTGCTGAGCGAGCTGATCAGACCGATGTTCGGGCCTTCCGGCGTCTCGATCGGGCAGATGCGGCCGTAGTGCGAAGGATGGACGTCGCGCACTTCGAATCCGGCGCGGTCGCGGCTGAGACCGCCGGGCCCGAGGGCCGAAAGGCGGCGCTTGTGGGTCAGCTCGGACAAGGGGTTCGTCTGGTCCATGAACTGGCTCAATTGCGAGCGACCGAAGAAATCGCGGACCACGCCGCTGAGCGCCTTCGGGTTGATGAGTTTGGAAGGCGTGATGTGTTCGAGCGCGGAATCGAACAATGTCATACGCTCCTTGACCACGCGCTCGGTGCGGGCCAGGCCGGTGCGGCACTGGTTGGCGAGAAGTTCGCCCACCGTGCGGACGCGGCGGCTGCCGAGGTGATCGATGTCGTCGACGAGGCCTTCCTCGCGCTTGAGCTCGAGCAGGTGCTTCACCGAAGCGATGAAATCCTCGCGCGTCATGGTGCGCGTCTCGTCCGGCGTGTTGAGGTTGAGCTTGAGATTGATCTTGTGGCGCCCGACGCGGCCGAGGTCGTATTTTTTCGGATCGAAAAACATGCGCTTGAGCATGCTCTTGGCGTTGGCCACGGTTGGCGGATCGCCGGGGCGCAGCTTGCGGTAGATGTCCTTGAGCGCTTCTTCCTCGTTGCGGGCGGGATCCTTGCGCAGCGATTTGATGATGGTGTCGTCCTCGGAAACGTCGACCACGGTCACCTTGGCAATGCCGGCGGAGAGCAGGCGCGAAATGGTCGCCTTGTTCAGCGGCTCGAAAGCGTTGGCCAGGACGATCTCGCCGTCCTTGATGTCCTCGACCAGAACCTTGCTGGCCAGTTCGTCCTCGTCGAGACGGCCGCTGAGTTTGAGTTCCTGCGGCGTGTAGAAAAGGGCGACGATGTCCTTGTCGGACGGATAGCCCATGGTGCGCAGGAAGGTCGTGGCAAGGAATTTGCGGCGGCGCTTGCGGCGATCCATGTAGACGTAAAGGAGATCGTTGGTGTCGAACTGCACTTCGACCCATGAGCCGCGGTCGGGAATGATGCGGAAGCTGTAGAGGATTTTGCCGTTGGCGTGGACGGTCGACTCGAAGCAGATGCCGGGCGAACGGTGCAACTGGCTGACGATGACGCGCTCGGCGCCGTTGATGACGAACGTGCCCTGCGGGGTCATGAGCGGGAGTTCGCCCATGTAGACCTTTTCTTCCTTCGTTCCCTTCTCGTCCTTGAAACGGAACGTGACGTGCAGCGGCGCGCTGTAGGTCTCGCCTTCGCGCTGCGCCTCGAGCGCGCTCAGCTTCGGCGTGCCGATGTCATAACCGACATACTCGAGCACCATCTTTTCGTCATAGCTCGGGATCGGGAAAACTTCGCGGAACACCGCTTCGAGTCCGGTGTTCTTGCGTTTGCCGGGCGTGGTGCCCTCCTGCAGGAATTCCTTGTACGAATCGAGTTGCAACTCGATGAGGTTGGGCGCTTCCGTGGTTTCCTTGAGTTTGCCGAAGTAGAGACGATCAGACATTGGTGCGATGGTTGTTGTTTGCGCGGAGCGCGGGTCTAGTTCCCGGGGACGGCGAAAAAGCCCGCGAGACAAAACATCCCCGCACCGATCGGTTGTGCGCCATGGCGGCACACCGACTCAGAGCAGGGTGTCAAGCTTTGGACAATGGTTCGACGGGATTCCCGGGAAAGACCTTGCACTATGAGTGGCTCCCGGGCGGGGGTCAAGGGAAAATTTACCCCCTCCCCGCCCGGGCAGCAGATTACTTGATTTCGACCTTGGCGCCGGCCGCTTCGACCTTTTTCTTGATCTCTTCGGCTTCTTCCTTGGTCACGCCCTCTTTCAGGGGCTTCGGAGCGCCCTCGACGAGCGCCTTGGCGTCGGCCAAGCCCAGTCCGGGCACGGCGGCGCGGACTTCCTTGATGACGGCGATTTTGTTGGTTCCGCCTTCGGCGAGGATGACGTCGAAGGAGGTTTTCTCCTCCGCGGGGGCGGCGGCGGCTCCGCCAGCGGCGGGCGCGGCGACGGCGGCCACCGGGGCGGCGGCGCTGACTCCCCATTTTTCCTCGAGGGCTTTGACGAGTTCGGACACTTCCAGAACGGTCAGGCCGCTCAGTTGGTCCACGATGGTTTCGATATTAGCCATACTGTCTGTCTAGCGGCCGCACCGGCGTAGCCCGCGCGGCCTGCTTCCTTGGTTGTGGTATTGTCGCGCGCCGGGGCACCGGCGAATTTGAGGCGGACAGCCGTCCGACCGACAAGGAACCGTTTATGTTTTGTTTCTCCCGCCCGGCCGCGGAACGGCCGGGCGGAAAATTTGTCAGGCCGCCCCTCCTCCGGCGTCGACCTTGGCTTTGAGCGCGCGGGCGAGGCTCGCGCCGGGCTCGTTGAGGGTGCGCACCAGCTTGCTCGCCGGCGAGTTGAGCAGACCGAGCAACTGGGCCTGCAGCACCGGCAGCGGCGGCAGGTCGGCCATGGCCTGGACCTGTTCCGCGGTGAGCAACGCGTTGTCCAGAATGCCGACCTTGACGCTCGGCTTTTTGAATTCGGCGGCGAAAGTTTTGATCACCTTGGCCGTGGCGCAGATGTCCTGCTCGCCCGTGACGATGGCCGTCTGGCCCGAGAGCGAACCGGACATGTCGGGCAATCCGAGTTCGGACGCCGCGATCCTGAGCATGGTGTTCTTGACCACGTGGCACTCGGCGCCGACGGCGACCAGACGCGTGCGCAGTTCGGCGAACTGGTCGACCTTCAACCCGGTGTAATCGGCGACGAGCAGGAACGGCGAGGCGTCCAGCTGGTCTTTGAGATCCTTGACGATATTGGCTTTTTCGGGGCGCATGGCGGTCAGTTCTTGTTGAGGTTGGAGATGTCCAGCGGGATGCCGGGAGTGACCGTGGCCGCGAGGGTCACGCTCTCGATGAAGACGCCTTTGGCGCTGGGCGGACGCGATTTGGCCACGGCGTCGATGACGACACCGCCATTGGCCACGAGGGCGTCCTCGCTGAAGGAAAACTTCCCGATCGGGACGGCGATGTTGCCGTTCTTGTCGAGTTTGAACTCGACGCGCCCGGCCTTCACTTCGCCCACCGCTTTCGCCGTGTCATCGGTGACCGTGCCGGTCTTGGGATTGGGCATGAGCCCGCGCGGCCCGAGCACTTTGCCCAGCTTGCGGACTTCGGCCATGGCCGCGGGCGTGGAAATGGCCACGTCGAAATCGGAGAAACCTTCGGTGCATTTTTTGATCATGTCCTCGAAGCCGACAAACTCGGCTCCGGCCGCCCTGGCCTCTTCGGCCGCCGAGCCGGTGGCGAAGACGAGCACGCGCACGCTTTTGCCGCTGCCGTGCGGGAGCGGCGTGGTGCCGCGCACCATCTGGTCGGATTGCTTCGGGTCCACCCCCAAATGCATGGAGAGGGTGACGGTCATGTCATACTTGGCCGGGGGCATGCCCTTGAGGACTTTGACCGCCTCGGTCAGCGGATACTTCCGCGAGGAATCGACGGCTTTTTTGGCCGCCTCGTAACGTTTGCTTCTTTTGTTTGCCATGTTGTTTTGCAGTGCGAGCGTCCGCCGCGGCGGACTCCTGCGGTTGTGCCCCGCGCTCGCGCGCGAGGCGTTGGGAAATGTTTATGCCTCGATCTCCACGCCCATCTGGCGCGCGGTGCCGGCGATGATTTTCATCGCAGCCTCGTCGTCGCGCGCATTGAGGTCGTTCATCTTGGTCTTGGCGATGTCGAGCAGCTGCTTTTTGGTCAGCTTGCCGACTTTCGTTTTGTTCGGCTCTTTCGAACCGGCGGCGATTCCCGCCACCTTCTTGATCAGCACGGACGCCGGGGGCGACTTGGTGATGAAGGTGAAGGACTTGTCTTTGTAGACCGTGATGACCACCGGGAGGATGTCGCCGGCCTGCTTCTGCGTGGCGGCGTTGAATTCCTTGCAGAAGGCCATGATGTTGACGCCCTTTTGACCGAGCGCCGGACCGACCGGGGGCGCCGGATTGGCCTGCCCCGCGGGGATCTGCAGCTTGATGGTTCCGATAATTTCTTTAGCCATAAAATTCTACTCCTCGCGGTCGACCTGCCAGTATTCGAGTTCGACCGGCGTTTCGCGTCCGAAAATGGTGACCGACACGCGCAGCTTGCCTTTGTCCGGATCGACCTCCTCGACCACGCCCGTCTGGTTCTGGAAGGGGCCGTCGGCCACTTTGACTTTCTCGCCGACCTGGAAGGAAACCTTGGGCTTCACCGTGTCGACGCGCTCCTGGATCTGGGCGAGCATGCTCTCCACTTCGCGGGGGCGCATCGGCGTGGGACGGTCCTTCGTGCCGGCGAAACCGATCACGCCGGGCGTGTCCTTGATGAAATACCAGGTGCGGTCCATCAACCCGCCCTCCTCGGTGAGGAGGTGCATGTTGACGATGATGTAGCCGGGGAAAAACTTCCGGGTCGTCTCGCTCTTCTTGCCTTGCTTGATCTCCTGCACGCGCTCGGTCGGGATGAGCACGTTGAAGACCAGGTCGCCCATCTCCTCGGTTTTCAGCCGTTTGATGACGCTGTCATAGACTTTCTTCTCCTGACCGGAGAGGACCTGCACGACAAACCATTGGTCGCGCGGGGCCGGGGTGCGTAGGGCGGTGGTGGACATTTTAGAGGTGGGATCAGAGCGGACGCGTCAGCCAGCCGACGACGTTGACCAGCATGAGGTCGAAAAACGCGATGTATCCGCCCAAAATCAGCATCGCCACGAGGACCACGACGGTCGAGTCGGCCAATTCCTTGTAGCGGCGGAATCCCTTTTCTTTGGGATCCCACGGCCACGTGGCTTTGGACAGCTCGACGCGGACTTCGGCGATGAAAGATTTGATTTTGCGGAACATGCGCTGGAGACGCGGCGACCAGAGACAATCGGAGAGCAGGCCAGGAGGGACTCGAACCCCCAACCGACGGTTTTGGAGACCGCTACTCTACCAATTGAGCTACTGGCCTGTGCGTATCCTCCAAATATTAGTCCAGAATCTCCGCAACGCGACCGGCGCCGACGGTGCGGCCGCCTTCGCGAATGGCGAAACGGATGGTTTTCTCCATGGCGATCGGGGTGATCAGCTCGACTTCCATCGAGATGTTGTCCCCCGGCATGACCATTTCCACGCCGTCCGGCAGCTTCACCGTTCCGGTCACGTCGGTCGTGCGGAAGTAGAATTGCGGACGGTAGTTCGAGAAGAACGGCGTGTGGCGTCCACCCTCGTCCTTGCTGAGGATGTAGACCTCGGCTTTGAACTTCTTGTGCGGGGTGATCGAACCGGGCTTGGCCAAGACCTGGCCGCGCTCGACGTCTTCTTTTTTGATGCCGCGGAGCAGCGCGCCGATGTTGTCGCCGGCCATCGCGTCGTCCAGCAGCTTGCGGAACATTTCGATGTCGGTGACGGTCGTCTTGACC
>JAFMJK010000079.1 GCA_017853515.1 Chthoniobacterales bacterium
AGCGCGCTTTTTTATTTTTGGACACGGGGCTGATTTTCCGGTTGGGGTGATTGGGAAAAGTGTGTATTTTTAGCACTAATGAGAGCCACGCTGACTGAGTTGCGCAGGGACACTTCAAAGGTGATTCGGCCGGTGATCCATGCGGCGAAGAGCGTTGTGCTGACGGAGCATGGCGAGGAGGTGGCGGAGATCTTGCCGAAGGTTCGTCCGGATCGTGCGCGGGCCATCGAACTGCTGACGGCCATCGGTCCGGTGCGACTGCCTGCGCGTCGCTGATGGCCTATTTGCTGGATAGCAATGTGGTTTCCGAATTGTGGAAGCCTGAGCCAGCAGCCCGTGTGCTGAGTTGGTTGCGCGAGGCAGAATGGTTCGTGCCTATGGTGGTCGTCACGGAGATCCAAGAGGGTGCGGAGGCGGCTAGTTCTTTGGCGAGGCGATCGGAAGTCACTCGGAGGCTGGAGGATTTCCTGCGCGAGTGCCACGGACTTCTTCTGGATTGGGACGCGGAAACGGCGCTTTTGTGGGCACGTTTGCGTCACTCGGCCGAGGTCAAGCGGCAGCCGCAGGCTCTATGGGACAGTCTCATCGATGCCATGGCGGTGCGCAGGGATCTCGTGGTCGCCTCGCGGAATCATCAAGACTTCCGGCATGCAACGGTGTTCGACCCTTGGTCGGGCGAGCGGTATCGGTTCAGGAAGAGGTAGCTGCCATGGCGCGCGAACATATTTTGGGGATTCCGTTTTTCACCGGCTCGGTGGAGGAGGCGGTGGCGGAGACTTGGCGCGGGGGGCTCGTGGTCGCGCCGTCGGGTCCAAACTTGGCCAATGAACTTCGCAAGGTGCCGGATTACCGGCGGGCGGTTGAGACGGCGGATGTTGCACTGACGGACAGTGCGGCCATGGTGGCGGTTTATCGCCTGGCGACAGGCAAATCCGTGCCGCGGCATTCCGGGCTGAAATTTCTCGAGGCCATTCTTTCCGAGTCCGTTGTGAGGGAACCGGGAGCAGCATTCTGGGCGATGCCGACGGAGGAGGAGGGACGCAAGATTGCCGAGTGGTTGCGGACGCAGGGTTTTCCGGTGGACGAGCGCAACACGTATGTGGCGCCATTTTACCGCGGGTATCCGATAGAAGACGAGGAACTGCTCGGACGATTGAGAGCGGTCCGGCCGCGGGTGGTCTTTTTGAATCTTGCCGGAGGCAAGCAGGAGGTGCTCGGGGCATGGCTGCGGCAGCGGTTGGATCCGTGCCCGGCAATCGTGTGTACGGGCGCTGCCGTGGCCTTTCTTGCCGGAACCCAGGCCAACATACCCGTGTGGGCCGATCGCAGCGGGATCGGATGGCTGATGCGCTGCATCTACGAACCGAAGAAATTCATCCCGCGGTATTGGAGCGCTTTGCCGCTGATTGGAATGGTCATGCGCTACCGGGAGAGAAGTCCGGTGGGCGGCTGAAGGCCGCGGACTAAAAGGCTAAGAGACCAAAAGTCTAAGAGTCGAAGAGTAGACAGGAGTCAGTCGGCAGTAATCAGCCGGAAGGACCGCAAACCAAGAGATGGACGGGCGCGCGCAAGCGCGCCTTTTTTGTTGGAGAGAAACTTTGGACTTGAGAAGGGGTTCCGGAAAGGAGTCTATCGCGGTTTCCCCCGACGCGCGCTATGCTGACCAAAGTCTATTCCGCTGCCCTGCATGGTGCTGATGCTCGCGAGGTGGAGATCGAGGTCAATGAAGGGTCTGGCGACCCCAAGGTAATCATCGTGGGACTGCCCGATGCGGCCGTGAAAGAGAGCAAGGACCGTGTGACCACCGCGATGGCGAATAGCGGTTACCGTTGGCCGAGGGGACGCACGACCATCAATCTGGCCCCGGCCGACATCAAAAAGGAGGGGCCGAGTTTCGATCTGCCCATCGCCATCGGAATGTTGGCCATCGCTCACGGGCGCGACCTGCCGCGCTTGGCCGATTGCGCCATCACCGGGGAATTGGCCCTGACCGGCGCCATCCGGCCGGTGAAAGGCGTTCTGCCCATCGCCATCGAAGCGCGGCGGCGCGGGAAAAAAGCGCTGCTCGTTCCGGCGGAAAATGCCGCCGAGGCCTCGGTGGTCCAAGGACTCGCCGTCTTCGGGGTGCGCAATCTGCGGGAATGTTTCGAGTTCCTCGACGGACAGAAAGCGGTGGAACGGACGCAGTCCGACCTCGATACGGTCTTCCGAAACAACCAACGCGATGAATTGGACTTTGCCGACGTGAAAGGCCAGGCCTCGGTCAAGCGGGCCTTCGAAGTCGCGGTGGCCGGCGGGCACAATCTGCTCGTGATCGGAGCGCCGGGTGCGGGCAAGAGCATGCTCGCCAAGCGGATTCCGGGGATCATGCCGCCGATGACGCTCGAGGAGGCGATCGAGACAACCAAGATCCACAGCGTTTGCGGACTGCTTGACGGGAAGCACAACTTTGTCGCCATCCGCCCCTTCCGTTCGCCGCACCATACGATCTCCGATGTAGGACTGCTCGGCGGTTCGACCAATCCGACGCCGGGCGAGGTGAGCCTCGCTCACCATGGTGTGCTTTTTCTCGATGAGTTGCCTGAATTCAAGCGATCGACGCTCGAAGTAATGCGCCAACCTTTGGAAGACGGCAAGGTAACCATTTCGCGTGCGGCGGGGAGCCTCACTTTTCCGGCGGACATCATGCTGGTCGCGGCGATGAATCCGTGTCCGTGCGGATTCTACGGTCATCCGAAGCGCGAGTGCCGTTGCTCGCCGGGGCAGGTGGAGCGGTATCGTCAGAGGGTATCCGGACCGCTCCTCGATCGCATCGACATCCACGTGGAAGCGCCGCCGGTGGAATACGCGGAACTCACGTCCACGGCGGCGGAGGAATCCTCGTCGGCGGTTCGGGCAAGGGTCGAGTCGGTGCGGGCGCGTCAGGCCAAGCGCTTCGGCAGCGGCCTGAAGCCTGCGCTCAATGCCCGGATGACCCCGAAGTTGATGCGCGAGCACTGCGCAATTTCGGAGACGTGCCACAATTTGATGAAGCATGCTCTAGATGATCTGCATCTCAGCGCCCGGGCGCATGACAGGATTCTCAAGGTGGCTCGGACGATTGCCGACTTGGCCGAGGCCGATTCGATCGGTGAAGAGCACCTGCTCGAGGCGATCCAATACCGCACTTTGGATCGCTCGCTCTGGATGTGAAAAGCGGCTCGGGCTGGATATCCGGCCCGAAATGTGCTTCATAGCAATGTGGCGGTTCCCGCCGCCGCTCGATGATCTCCCAAAGGGAAAAAGGCATTTATTTCTGGTTCAGTCTGGCGCAAATCGCGCTGGCCGGCCTTCTTTTCGGCGTGTTTTACGCGATCAACGACCAGATCCGCGTAACGTGGCTGGCCGCGCCGGGGGCGTATTTGCAACTACTCAGTGTCATGCTCCTGGCCTTGGTGGGCGAGGCGGCGCTGCGTCCCGATGCCATGCGGGCAAACGCCGGCCGCGCGCCTCGCCGGATGGCGATGAGCACGAGCCGTCGCCAATTGCTCTGGCTGATCGCCGGATTCGGTATCTTTTTGGTCCTGACGCGCGACACGAGCATCTCACGCGTGTTCCTCATCGGCATCTCGCTGATGAGCTATCCGCTCTTTTACTACACGAACCGCAACGGCCGGCGCTGGCTTCACCATATTTTTCCCTCCAGCATGCTGCGTCTCAAGTTGCGCACGGTGGTGCTCGGTTCGCACGAGTGGTGCGCGTCGATCCAAGGTCGCCTGGAGGACTTTCGCGAGCACTTCGAGGCGCAGGAGCCGCTGATCTGCGGTCCGGGCGAGAAGTCGGAGGACGTGCTGGCCAAGGTCGCGGAGCGCGATCCCGACCTTTTGGTGTTTCCCTCGCGAGAGCTTCCCTACGAGACAGTGACGCAGTTGCTGGCCATGGGGGACCGGCGCGGATTCCGTTGCTGGATCCCGGTGGAAATGTCCCGTCAGCACGGACGGCGCTTCGAGGTTCAGGATCTTGCGGGCCTTTCCGTGCTTTCGCCGCCGTCCATGCCCCTCGCTCTGAGCTACAACCGGACAATGAAGCGGGTCTTCGACATCGCGGTCAGTGTCGCGGTGATCCCGGCAATCGTCCTGCCGCTCATGGCGGTGGTTGCGGTCATCCAGCGCATCAATTCGCCGGGGCCGCTTTTCTTCCGTCAGAACCGCGTGGGCGAGAACGGGAAAATTTTCGAGATTCTCAAGTTCCGCACGATGCGCGTGGACAATGATGACGAAGCGCGGCAAGCCTCGGCGGAGGATGATCGCATTTACCGCGGGGGCCGCTGGCTGCGGAGGTTGAGCGTGGACGAGTTCCCGCAGTTCTTCAACGTGCTGATCGGCGACATGAGTGTGGTGGGACCGCGCCCGCACATGATGCAGCACGAGCGGGAGTTCGAGAAATTCCACGAGCTCTACGGGAGCCGGCGCTATGTAAAGCCGGGGGTCACGGGGTTGGCCCAGGTCGAGGGCTACCGGGGCGAGGTGAAGGGGGCGAAGGACGTCCGCGGTCGCGCCCGCTACGATCTGTTTTACGCGAAGCATTGGTGTCTGGGGCTGGATTTCCGGCTGGCCTTGCAAACGGTGCTCCATCTGATCAAGCCACCGGCCAAGGCCTACTAGACTGGAGCAGGGCCGGGTTGTTTGCGGCGCTGTTGGGAGATGGCGCGAATGCTTTGGGCGCTGCCATGACACGGGGTCACGGGCGGCGTTTACAGAAGAGGGGGATCCGCGGGTAGGGGGTGAGACGAACTGTTTAAGGAGCCTGCAGGCGCCCCTCAGAATGCCCCCCCACAAAATGCGGCCATGGCAAATTAAATTGAACGATCGTTTGGAACGCCTGTCAGAATCCATGTCGCCAATAACCACCCGGCGGCACCAAACAAAATGGAATCCCCTGACAGCAACATCGGCCTTTATCTCCGCGAGATAAGCCAAGTGCCGCTCCTGACCCCGGCGGAGGAAATCAAGCTTGCTGCCCAGATCAAGCGCGGCAACAAGCGCGCCCGCGAGCAAATGATCAAGGCCAACCTGCGCCTCGTCGTGAAGATCGCCAATGATTTCAGCACTTTCGGATTGCCCCTGTTGGACCTCATCTCCGAGGGAAACATCGGCCTGATGAAAGCCGTCGAGCGATTCGATCCCAAGAAAGGCGGCAAGCTGAGCACTTACGCATCGTGGTGGATCAAGCAGTCGATCAAACGAGCCCTGGCCAACCAGAGCAAAACGATCCGCCTGCCTGTCCACCTGGTCGACAAAATCGGCAAGATTCGCCGTGTGGCCAACCGTATGACCGAGGAACTCGGTCGCGAGCCGACGAGCGAGGAATTGGCGGAAGAGCTCGGCCTCGCGGTCGCCAAGGTGTCACACCTCAAAAATGTGGGCGTGCGTCCAGCGTCGCTCGACGCCCGCATCAACGCCGACGACGAGACACCTTTCGGGGATTTGGTGAGCGATGAAAAGGCGGAGGATCCCTTTGCCGCGCTGCGCGACAAGGATATGCGCGACGAAATCGTCGAACTTCTCGACGTGCTCGATGTGCGCGAACGCCGCATCATCGCCTACCGGTTCGGCCTGGGCGGCGGACGCGAGCGCACGCTCGAGGAAGTGGGCAAAAAATTCGGCGTGACGCGCGAGCGTATCCGTCAGCTCCAAAACATGGCGCTGCTCGAGATGCGCAAGGCGCTGCGCAAGCGCGAGGAACTCAAGATTCCCGAAGCGCAGCCGGTTGGCGTGTAACCGGCTGCCGAAGGTTTGGCAGAAAGGCGGGCTCGTCGGCAGGGGGTGCCGGCGGGCCCGTCGCGGTTTCAGGGGACAATGCGCAACTGCACCGATTCGTGGCGGCGGTCGCCCTCGACAATGTCGGTGACGACGACAAGGTGATCGCCGGATTCGACGAGTCCTTTGAGGAGAAGGGCGGCTTCGGCCTCGAAAACATTTTTGGCCGGGTCTTCCTGGAATCCCATGCGCTGGGCGAAGACGCCGTAGGGCAGGGCAAGTTGGCGGACCACGTTCTCGTGAGGCGAGAAAGCGTAGATCGTGGCGTGCAGCGGGCGCAGGTGGGCCACGTAGCGGGCCATGTTCCCGTGCTGGGTGAAGACAACGATCTTGGATTGGGGAAAGCTGTTGGCCAGGCTGACCGCAGCCGCCACGGTTTTCTGGCGCGGACCATCGACAACGGCCTCGCGGGCAAACCCCGCGCCGCCGCTGCGTTCGATGCGGCGCGCCACGCGGTCGAATGTTTCCACGCACTGCACGGGGTATTTGCCGACGCTTGTTTCGCCGCTCAGCATGATGGCGTCGGCTTGCTCGTAGATGGCATTGGCCACGTCGGTGATCTCGGCGCGAGTGGGCAGGGGATTGGTGATCATCGACTCGAGCATGTGGGTGGCGACGATGACCGGTTTGCCGACTCTGATGCAGGATTTCACGATGCGGCGCTGGATGATGGGCAGCTCCTCCATCGGGCATTCGATGCCGAGGTCGCCGCGCGCGACCATGACGGCGTCCGCGGCGGAGATGATGTCCTTCACGTATTTGACCGCGTGCTGGTCCTCGATCTTGGCGATGATCTTGGCCTCGCTGCCGAGCCGTTGTATTTCCGCGCGCATGGCTTCGACGTCGGATTTTTCCCGGCAAAAACTCAGGGCGAAGTAGTCGACTTCCATCTCCGCGCCGACCGCCATGTCCTTGAGATCCTTCGCGGTGAGTGGCGGCAGGTTGACCTTCACGCCCGGGAGGTTGATGTGGCGGCGGGAACCGAGCACACCCTGGGTGAGGACCTCGCAGCGGATGCGGTTATCCTTTTTACCGAGAACCTTCATGTGGATGTTGCCATTGTCCACCATGACGACGTCGCCCTCGGAAATGTCGTCGATGAGTCCGTCGTAATTCACATCGACGGAGTATTCTTCCTCGCTGCGCGCGCCGCGGACGGTGAACTCGACGATGTCGCCCGGTTTGAGGTCCAGTTTGGTGGCCAGGTCGCCCGTGCGGATGGCCGGACCTTGGGTATCCATCATGATGGCGACGTTCGCCTTGCTCTGGCGGGCCGCCTCGCGGATGCGCGGAACCACGGCGCGAACCCAATCGTGGGCACCATGGCTCATATTGAGGCGGAAGACATTGGCTCCCGCGGCGATCAGAGCGGCCAGCATTTCCGGGGAGTCCGTGGCCGGGCCGAGGGTGCAGACGATTTTGGTTTTGCGCATACAGGAGGAAAGGCGGAGCGGGCGCTTCGTGGCAAGAGCAAGTTCTGCGCGGACCGCACAGATTGAACTTGCCCGCGAGCCGCCATCTCGTTTTTCTGGCCGGCTGTGAAAGATCATTTTGGAGCGTTACGCCGGTTCCAACCGGATGGAAAATCGGAAGCTTGGTATTGCTCGCTGCCCGTGCTCGAGGCGGAAGGGTTGGGGAAAATTTCCCGGCTGCCGGTAAGCATCCGCATCGTGCTCGAGTCGGTGCTGCGCAATTGCGACGGACGCAAGGTGCGGCCCGAAGATGTCCGCGCCCTTGCCGCGTGGAACGCGAAAAAGCCGGCTGCGGAGGAAATTCCCTTCGTCGTCGCCCGCATTGTGTTGCAGGACTTCACCGGGGTGCCGCTTCTCGTCGATCTGGCGGCCATGCGCAATGCGGTGGCCGCGGCAGGCAAGGACCCGGCGATGATCGAGCCGCTCGTGCCGGTCGACTTGGTGGTCGACCACTCCGTGCAGGTGGACTTTTTCGGCAGTGCCGATGCCTTGCGGCTGAATTTGGACATGGAATTCAAGCGCAACCGCGAGCGCTACCAATTCCTCAAGTGGGGGCAACAGGCTTTCCAGACCTTCGGTGTTGTGCCGCCGGGCATCGGCATTGTTCACCAGGTGAACTTGGAATACCTGGCCAAAGGCGTTCTCTCGCAGCATTGGGAAGGATCGAGGCTCTACTATCCCGACACCTTGGTCGGCACCGATTCCCACACCACGATGATCAACGGCCTCGGAGTGGTCGGGTGGGGGGTGGGGGGCATCGAGGCCGAGGCCGGCATGCTCGGTCAGCCTGTTTACTTCCTCACGCCGGAGGTTGTCGGGGTCAATATGACCGGGCGCCTGCGCGAGGGTGTCACGGCGACCGACCTTGCCCTCCATGTCACCGAGTTGCTGCGCAAAACAAAGGTGGTCGGCAAGTTTGTCGAATTTTACGGCGAAGGCGCGGCTTCATTGCCGCTGCCCGACCGGGCGACGATCGCCAACATGGCGCCGGAATACGGGGCGACCATGGGTTATTTCCCGGTCGACGAAGAGTCGGTCAATTACCTGCGTGCCACCGGCCGCACGGAAGAGCAATGCGCCGCGTTCCGCGCCTACTTCGAAGCACAGCAGATGTTCGGCATGCCGCGCAAAGGAGACATCGACTACAGCACGGACATCGACCTCGATCTCTCCTCGGTGCAACCGGGTGTGGCCGGCCCGAAGCGCCCCCAAGACCGCATCAATCTCCCCGATCTCAAAAGCACTTTCCTCGGGCTGTTGGAAAAACCCGTGGCCGATGGCGGATACAACAAGCCGACGCACGTTCGCGGGATGCCGGCCGAGGTCAAAGTCCAGCACCCGCGCTTCCAAATTCCTGCCGACGAAAAGAAGCAGTTGGAGGAAATGGAGGAGGATCGACCCACGCCGGACAATGTGGCCGGGCGCAAGGGCAACGGGTCCACTTCGCTCGACCACGGCAGCGTGGTCATCGCGGCGATCACCAGCTGCACCAACACGAGCAATCCGAGCGTGATG
>JAFMJK010000080.1 GCA_017853515.1 Chthoniobacterales bacterium
AAAGCGGACGAGCGAGCCGCTCATCCCTACCTCAGGCAACAAAGTGAAAACTTTTCGTGCTTGGTATTAAAGGGGAACGCGGTGTGATGGATCCGAGTTTTCCCCGGCTACTGTCCCGCGGTGCGCAGCGGGGCGATGAGAGCGTATTCGGCAGGGGTGAGCAGGTCGGGGTCGATGCCGCGGACCACGGTGACTGCGTTGGTATCACCCGCGCCATGGAGCACGGCGGCGCTGACCGCGCGCAGGCCGGGAGGCAACTTCTCCACTATGACATCGAAATCTTCGAAGACGGCGAGAGCTTCTTTCCCCTGCCCCGCTTTGAGCAGAGCCAGGGCGTGGTTGAAACGCGCACTGACATCGGTCGGGTTCGCGGCCAGAGCGTCGGCGGTGACCGAGGGATCGACGCCGGGGCCGGCGAGCAATTCGAGATAGGTGCGGTAGTCGCGAACGGAGTTGGCGGAGGGCGCGGCCTGGCGCGCGGCGGCATAGGCGCGATCCAGCGTGGCGAATTGTCCGCGACGGGAAAACCGCTCGCGGGCCAAGCGGAAAGCGCCGTCCGCCACGGCGGAGTTGCCGCACATTTCGACAATCGCTTCGTCGGCCAGTTCGCGCAGGTCTTGCTGGTCGGCCAACTCGAGGGCTTGGCTCACGCGGCCTTCGGCCACCGAGGAGCGCAGCGCGGTGCGGGCCAACGTGTCGGCCTCGCCGCGGCGTCCGAGCTCGCGGGCGGCGCGGGATTTGACCATGAGGCGCAGGACGTCGGGCGCTTTGCTCGGGGCGTCGGCCAATCGGTAGACCTCTTCCCAACGGCCAAGATTGCCGAGGGCCGAGGACCGCAGGCCGAACATGGCTTCATTCTGCGCGGCTTTGGCGGCGGATGCGGTGACGAGGACCTGATCGTTCATGCCACGGCGCAACAGCCAATAGGCAAAGGCAGCTTGCTGTTCAAGAGGAGCGCCGACGTGGAGGACGTTGAGTTTTTCGAAAAGCGCCTCGGGGGTCTGCGCGCCGGAGGCGGCGAGGAACTCCGCGGCGGGCAGGAGCGCGGGATTGGAGGCCAGCGGACTGCGCCAAGCGGCCTCGGCCCAGGCGGATTTTTTGCTCGCGGGGAAATAAGGTGCGCCCAATCCGAAGGCCAGCGCCTCCTCGCCCACCGGAGTTTCGATCAAGCCGTCGATCAGCGCAGTCATTTCGGCGGCGGCCGCCAGATCCCCCGCGCCGGGCTGCGAGGGAGCAGTCAGAAAGGAACCGTGGCGCGCGGCGAGGAGCTGGAGAAGTTGCAAGCGCAGACGAGGCTCGTCGTTCGACAGCACCGCGGCGCGGGCTTGGGCGATGGCCTGTGCCATGTCGCCAAGTCGCAGGCTGCGGCGGGAACGCAACTCGGCCGCTCGATCGTTTGCCCCCTGCCCCTCCAAAGCGGCGATGGCGGCGGTGAATTGCCCGTCGTCGCCGTGCAGGGTCATCGCCTCGGCGCGCGCGTCGATTTCGTCGGACGAGAGCCGTGACCCGTCCGCCAAATCTTCCCACATCCGCACCGCATCCGGATTGCCGAGACGGCTTTCGATCAACGCCGCGGCGCGTTTCACATGAGGGTCGTTCGGCCGCAGACCCGAGGCCGAAACAATCTGCAGCCGGGCAAAGCGCGCATTGCCGGCTTCCGCATTGGCCAGCGCTTTGGCCGTGAGGTCCCGCGCCCGCCAACCGGTGAAGAGAAAAAAACCGAGCGCGCCAAAGCTGACCAGAACCAAGACCACCACCGGCATGCAAAGCATCAGCCGCCGCCACAACTCCCGCGGCAGACTCAGTCCGCTCTTGCCGAAGGGTCTGGTCACCTCCTTCCACCAGTAACTGGGCAGGTCCGTGAGCGATGACCAAATGCGGCGCGGCAGCGATTCTTTGATCCAAGGCATGGGAAAAGACGGTCACCATAATAGAATGTCGAGCCGACTGCATGCAGCAAATGGCGCGAGCCACCCCGATGCACGCGTTGCGCTTTGGGGCGCGGCGGCTTGACGACCAGATCGACATCTTCGCAATAGCGCACCTGCGCCCCTTCATCGCGAAACCGGAAAAAGCCGTCGGGAGGAAAACGGCCGCTCTCCACCGGCGTCAAACTTCCGGCTCGAGCGTCACCTCGATGTATTTCGACATCGGGGTGAAACTTTTGACGGCGTGCTCGTCGATGCCGACCAGCACGTTGGTCTCCGGGAAATAAGCGGCGGCGCAGCCGCGCGGGATGTCATAAAAGACCGGACGGAAGCCGGGCGCGCGGCGCTCGCGTCCGTCCGCCGCATGACTGCAGATGGTCACCCGCGATTTTTCGTCCAAACCGCGTTCCCTCATGTCCACGGGATTGAGGAACACCACGCGCCGCTCGCCCTCGATCCCGCGGTAGCGGTCGCCGCTGTCATAGACCGTCGTGTTGTATTGGTTGTGCGAGCGCAGGGTGGTGAGGCGCAGCCGGCCGGGGGCGACGGTGAGATCGGGCAGGGCATTGACGACGAAATTGGCCCGGCCGGTGGCCGTTTTCCATTCGCGGTGCGCCGCGGCGTTGCGCAGCTGGAACCCGCCCGGCTGGCGGATCTTCGCGTTGTAGTCCGCGAAACCGGGAATGACCGCTTCGATGCGCTCGCGGATGCGGTCGTAATCGGCGATGAGCGCGTCCCAATCGACCGGACCCCCGGGAAAGAGCGCTTTGCCCAGTCCGGCCACGATGGCGGGCTCGGACTTGAGGTGCTCCGAAGCGGGGCGGTTGGTGCCGGTGGAGGCGTGGACCATGCTCATCGAGTCCTCGACGGTGACCGATTGGCGTCCGCACGCCTGGATGTCGGTCTCGGAGCGTCCGAGGCAGGGAAGAATGAGGGCCTGTTTGCCGTGGACGACATGGCTGCGGTTGAGGTGGGTGGAGACATGCACGGTCATGTCGCAGCGGCGCAGCGCTTCCCACGTGAAATCCGAGTCGGGCGTGGCCGAGGCGAAGTTGCCGCCCATGCCGAGGAAAAATTTGGCCCGACCCCCGGCCATGGCCTTGATGGCGTGCACGACCGAATACCCGTGGCGGCGCGGGGCGGCGAAAGCGAATTCCTTTTCCAGGCGGACGAGAAATTCCTCGGACGGTTCCTCGGTGATACCCATGGTGCGGTCGCCCTGCACGTTGCTGTGTCCGCGCACCGGACACGGACCCGCGCCCGGGCGCCCGATATTCCCGCGCAGGAGAAGGAGGTTGACGATTTCCTGCACATTGGCCACGCCGTGGCGGTGCTGGGTGAGGCCCATGGCCCAGCAGCATATGACACTCTTCGCCCCGAGGTAAACCCCGGCCGCCTCGGCGATCTGCGCCCGGGTCAGCCCGCACTGGTCGAGCAGAAGGTCCCACGATGTTTCCAGAACCAGACGCCGGTAATCTTCGAAACCGTGCGTGTGCCGGGAGAGGAAATCGCCGTCGAGCACCGCGGGATCGGACGCCGCTTTTTCCAGAATGTGCTTGGCCATGGCCCGGACCGCGGCCAGATCGCCGCCGACGCGCAGCTGGTAGTAATGCGAGCTGATCGGCGTGCTGCGGCCGAAGATCATGTCCATCGCATGCTGCGGATGCGTGAAGTTGAGCAGCCCCGCTTCGCGCAGAGGGTTGAAGCTGACGACGCGCGCGCCGCGCCTGGAGGCTTTCTCCAGCTCGGTGAGCATGCGCGGATGGTTCGTCCCGGGATTCTGCCCGAAAATGAAGATGGCATCGGCGTGGTCGAAATCCTCAAGCGTCACCGTTCCCTTGCCCGTGGCCAGCGCCTCGCGCATGCCGACGCCGCTGGATTCGTGGCACATGTTCGAGCAATCCGGGAAATTGTTCGTGCCGTAAAGCCGCCCGAGCAACTGGTAAAGGAACGCGGCCTCGTTGCTCGTCCGCCCCGAGGTGTAGAAGACCGCTTCGTCCGGCGAGCCCAGCGATCGCAGGTGCTGCGCGATGCGCGCGAAAGCCTCGTCCCAAGCGAGCGGCTCGTAGCGGTCGGTGGACGGATTGTAGGCCATCGGGTGGGTCAGGCGTCCGGTGTTCTCCAGCGTGAAGTCGTCCCAGTCGCGCATCTCGCTGACCGTGTGCGCGGCAAACAACTCCGGCCCGGCGCGCTTGGATGTCGTTTCGTAGGTCAGCGCCTTGACCCCGTTCTCGCAGAATTCGGTGACCGAGGCGTGCTTCGGCTCGGGCCAAGCGCAACCGGGGCAGTCGAAGCCACCCGGCTGGTTCATGCGCAAGAGCGTCGCGTTTCCCTTGAGGAAACTTTCCCGGCGCAGGAAGTGCAGGGAGGAAACAAGTGCCCCCCAACCGCCGGCTTTGTCTTCGGGTTTCGCCATGGTTGGTCAGTCTGCGTGGCGCTCGACACGGTCCAGACCACTGTAAAACGTTGCCCGGTCTTCCCGGCAAAAGCCAGCCAGCGTGATGTTCCAGCGCCCCGCCGCATCGACGGCCAGCGAAGAGGGCGCGGAGATGGCCGAAAGGACGGGAATGCCGGCGCACGCGCACTTCTGCACGATCTCGAATGAAACCCGCCCGCTCACCGCGAGCACATCGGCGCGCGGGAGCAACCCCTCCTCGAGGAGGAAACCGACCACCTTGTCCACCGCATTGTGCCGTCCGATATCCTCGAACACGGCGAGAATTTCCCCCGAGACCGTGGCCGCCGCGGCCGCATGGCTGCCGCCCGTGCCGGCGAAAGTGGACTGACGACCCCGCATCCGCCCGTGGATCAATTGCAGACGCGCGGCATCGATCCGGACGTCCCGCGTGACCGCCGCGACCTCGCGCAACACATCGTCGAGCGACTCCTTGCCGCACAGCCCGCAGGAAGACGTTGCGGCCAACCGCCGCGCCCCGCCGGGAACATCGGGGCATTCGATTTCCACCTCGACCATGGTCGCCGGGCCGCGTTCCTCCTGCGCATAGACGATGAAACCTCCCTCCCCCGCCCCCTCGGCGTGGAGGAGCCCGCGCACCAGATAGCGCTCCGCGCCCGGGCTTTGCATGGTCACCGCATACGGCTGACCATTGACCGTGATCTGCAGCGGGCGTTCCGGAGCGAGCGAATCGGCAACCTCCGTGGTCTTCGCCTCTTTTTGGCGCAGCGCGCGATAGACCGCGACCGGCGCGGCGGCGAACTCGAGATCGGCCGGCCCGCAGCGCAGGGTTCCGCCGGCCAGAATCCGGCAACGAAGACCGCCGCGTCCGGCGAGAAAGGCGTTCGCCCCGGGGGCCACGGCCTCGTCCATCCAATAGCAGGGCTTGCACTCCTCGACACCCTCGAAGACGACGCTGTCTATGACAAACTGTCGCCCGATGAGTGAATTCAAATCGAGGCCGGAGACGAGCACGTTGCGGCGCAGCGCGGTGTAATCGGGCCGCGCGATCCCCAGCGTGCGGCACATTTCGTCGACCACTTCGCGGGACAAAAAGGTCACTTGGGTTTTGGCCCCCGGGTCTTCGCCGTGGTAGCGGTCGCCCGCCAATCCTTGCCCCGCTTCGCACCACGCTTCGTCCACGCGCGTCATCCCGTGGTTTCGCCGGCCTTTGCCGTGGCGCCCCTTGAAATCGTGGCCGGGCGAAATCCAGATGTCGTGGATGACGATTTTCATCGCGGGGACGCCAGGACGTGCGCCGCGGCGAGATCCTGCGGGGTGTTCACGTTGAACAAGGAGCCCGCCTCGCTCCCGGGCAGATCGAGCACGAGGGTATTTTCCTCGAGCATGATCCGGCGCGGCGAAAATTCCCCGCGCGCCGCATATCGCGCAAGGATCGGCCCGGCCGGGGGCCCGTAGATCGCGCAGAGCGGCTCCGGTAGTCCATCCTCCGCGGCGGCATAAGCGAAGAAAGGTCGTGACGGCTCGCTCCGGTGACACTCCGCGAGCCGCGCCAGCAAATCGGCGCGGACAAATGGCAGATCGCAGGCCACGACCAGCCAAGCCGCCCCGGGCACCGCACGGAAAGCCGACAGGATACCGGCCAGGGGACCTTCGGCCGCGGGTTCGTCGCGCAGCACCGGCACGACCTCCGCGCCGGCGGGCGCCGCTTGCCCTTCGCGCAGGGAAAGATAGGTCCGCGCGCACAACGACCGCAGCAAGCCGAGCGCATGTGCGGCTTGGCTCACTCCCCGGTCGCCGAGGACCATCGACGCCTTGTCGCGTCCGAGGCGCGAACTGCGACCGCCGGCGAGAAGCAGGCCGTGCAGTGCGACATTCATCCGCCCGCTAGGCCACCGGCCGGGGGTGTCAAAGTCGCTCATCGGCGGACAGTCTGAACGGTTCGCGCAGCCGGCAAAAGATGAATCCCCCCCCGGGGCGCGCAGCCTGTCCCGCGAGCCGCGCCAACTCCAGCGGCGGCCGCGGACTGCCGCCCTCCATCAGAGGCTTTGCGCAAACACCGCGCCGGCAAGATGGAGGGATGTCGGTTTATTCACAGCCGAGGCGGTGACAGGAACGCAGAAAACCGCCACGCGGGCCTGCCGCGCCGCGTCGAGGATCCGTCGCGTTTCACCGATCTCGCGCGAGAAGTCCGCGCCGAGCGGCGAGGCCGGATCGGTCCAGACGCAGGCGAAATCCACGACCAGCACGGCCGGATCGTTCCCCCACCCCATGCGGTGCGCGAAGCCCTTTGCCCGGAAAAATTCCCTGGCCTCCGTGCGGTGCGACATCACATGCACGATGCGGGCACCGGGATCCGGTGGCAAGACGCACGGCGAATCAGGAAATCTTCCCGAACCATACTTCAAACGCCCACCGCATCCGTGATCGCGGAGCAGGACGAAAATTGTCGCGCGCTCCGAAAGATGGGGAGTTCACCGCATCCAATGCAGACTGTCCCGCCGACGCCAAATCGGCGATTATGAATGCGGTGAACTGGCACGCCTCGAGCTTGGCGGATATTCTGGGTGTCCTGTCGACGGACGCCGAGCGCGGGTTGTCATCCGCCGAGGCGGCGGCACGCCTCGCGCAGAACGGCCCGAATCGCCTCACTCCCGCGCGCAAAGTTCCCGGATTGCTCCGCTTTCTCCAGCAATTCGCGCAACCTCTGGTCTACATCCTTCTGGCGGCGGCTGCCGTCTGCGCAGCGCTCGGCGAATGGGCCGATGCGTCGGTGGTCTTGGCCGTGGTGTTGGTCAATGCCGCCGTCGGCTTTATGCAGGAAAGCAAGGCCATCGATGCAATCGCCGCTTTGGCCCGCGTGATGATTACCGAGGCCACGGTCATTCGCGACGACGAGAAAATCCGTCTGCCCGCCGAGGATCTCGTGACGGGCGACCTCGTGCTCTTGGAACCGGGTGACAAAGTTCCCGCCGACCTCCGGCTTGTTTCCGTGCGGGACCTCCACACCGCCGAAGCCGCGCTGACCGGAGAGTCCGTCCCGTTGGCCAAACACACCGACCCCGTCGACCCCGCCGCTCCCCTCGCCGAGCGATCGTGCCTCGCGTTCGCGGGAACCGCCGTGACACGGGGGCGAGGACACGGGGTTGTCATCGCAACCGGCGATCAGAGCGAGATGGGGCGCATCTCGGGATTGATGGCCGCCACGGAAAAGTTGGACACGCCCCTTACCGTCGAAATCAAGCAGTTCAGCCGCTACCTGCTCGCCGCCATCCTCGCACTGGGTGCCGCGACCTTCGCCGTCGGTCTGGTGCGCGAGGAACCGGCGGACGAAATGTTCATGGCCGCGATCGCCCTCGTCGTCGCCGCGATCCCGGAACAACTCCCCGCGGCGATCACCATCATGCTCGCCATCGGCGTCTCCGCGATGAGCAGGCGCCGCGCGATCATCCGGAAACTCCCCGCTGTCGAAACACTCGGCAGCACGGACGTGATTTGTTCCGACAAGACCGGAACGCTCACCGAAAACCAGATGACGGTGCAGGCGATCCATGCGGACGGGCGTGAACTCGCAGTCAGCGGTGCGGGATATGATCCCGCCGGTTCGGTTGGGAAAAATTCCGACATTTCTCCAGCTGCGTTGGACACTCTCCTGGCCGGCGCGCTCTGCAACAATGCATCTCTCCTTTACCGCGAGAGCGAAAAGGCCTGGACCATCACAGGCGATCCGACCGAGGCGGCTCTGCTGGTCAGCGCGCACAAAGCAGGGATCAAGGCCGATGACTTGCAGGAGAAATTTCCGCGCATCGACGAGTTACCGTTCGAATCGGCTCGGCAATGCATGGCCACCCTGCACGCCACGTCCGATGGCCGGCGCCGCGTCTTTGCCAAAGGATCCCTCGACGCCATCCTCGCTTTGGCCGCGGAGTCCGACGGCCTCCGTTGGCACGAGGCCGCCGACCGCATGGCGGCGCGCGGACTCCGGGTGTTGGCCTTCGCCTGCGGGGATGCACCCCCGAACACAGAACAACTCGAACCAGCGCTGCTCCGCGGCACACTCCGCCTGACGGGGCTGCAAGGAATGATAGACCCGCCGCGCCAGGGTGTGCGCGAGGCTTTGGCCCTCTGCCGCTCGGCCGGCATCCGCGTCAAAATGGTCACCGGCGACCATCCCTCCACCGCCGCTGCTATCGCGCGCCAGCTCGACCTCGACGGCCGGGGCGATGGAGCACCCCCGCCGCGCACTGTGGAAAGCCGTTGCTTGCAATCCGCGAGCGACGAGGAATTGGCCGGACTGCTGGAGGACATCGACGTCTTCGCCCGCGTGGCACCCGAGCAAAAACTGCGCATCGTCCGTGCCCTGCAGAGTCGCGGACATGTGACGGCCATGACCGGCGATGGCGTCAACGACGCGCCCGCGCTCAAG
>JAFMJK010000081.1 GCA_017853515.1 Chthoniobacterales bacterium
TTCCGTGATGAATCTCTACGCCACCCCGAAGTGGACCGGCGGTCCCGGCGCGGATACAGCGCCTGCGCGCAAGAAGAAAGCCTGATGGGTTCGCGCGCTCCGGCGACAATCGAACGGCGGCATCGCCGTTTCATGACCGCGAAACTCCTGCGCTTCGCGGCGTGTGCCGCGGTGTCCACCATGACAGTCGGCACAGTCTGCGCCGGCCAAGAGGATGACACCAAGCATCCCAACATCGTGTTCATCTTGTCCGATGACCACGCCATCCAATCGATCGGTTGCTACGGGAACAAGGACATCCAAACCCCGGCCCTCGACCGGTTGGCCGGTGAAGGGATGCGCTTCGAGCACGCGCTGACACCCAATTCATTCTGCACGCCCGCCCGCGCGGCGGTCCTGACCGGGAAATATTCGCACAAGAACGGGGTGACCCACCTCAACCAGCGGTTCGACGGCACGCAGCAGACATTTCCCAAATTGCTCCAGTCCGCCGGATATGACACCGCCCTGTTCGGCAAATGGCACCTCCTGTCGCAACCCACCAGCTTCGACCACTACTGTGTGATGAAGATGCAGGGGATGCCGGAGAACCCGATCGTGTTCGAGCCGCAGCACGAGTGGATCGAGTGGTCGCCGCAGGACCAGAAATCTGCGTTCCAAGGCGGACGCAAACTCAAGGGCTACAACAACGATGTCATCACCGACGAAGCCCTTGCCTGGTTGAAGAACCGCAAAAGCGACAAGCCGTTCTGCCTGCTCCTTCACCCGAAGCCGCCCCATGCGCCCTATCGCCCCGCCCCGCCCAGCTACGGGGAATTTTTAAAGGAGGTTCAAATCCCGGAGCCGGAAACCCTTCTCGACGACTACAAAGGTCGCGCCCCGGAAGCGATTGCTGACAAAATGTCCAACAACCGGCTGCTGCTCTGCCCGACCTACGAGAACTTGCGCGAGCAGTTGAAAAAAGAAAATCCGAAGATCTCCAAGGACGAACTCACCCGGGCCATCTACCAAGAATATATCAAAGACTACTACCGGTTGGTAAAATCGGTGGACGACAATGTCGGCCGCGTGCTCGATTACCTGAAGGAAAGCGACCTCGATAAAAATACCATTGTCGTTTACACCTCCGACCAAGGCTTCGCCCTCGGCGAACACGGCTTCTACAACAAGATGTGGATGTATGAGCCGTCACTCCACCAACCTCTCATCATCCGCTATCCGGGTTTGGTCGCCCCCGGCAGCGTGAATTCCTCCATGGTCAACCACATCGACCTGGCACCGACATTGCTCGACTTGGCCGGCCTTCCGGTGCCCGACGATATACAGGGACACTCGCTCAAGCCGATCCTCGCAGGAAAATCGGACAAGGTCCGCGACGCCCATTACTACCACTTTTACGAACACGGCAAGGGATTGCCCGAGATGGTCGGAGTGCGCACGGCGACGCACAAACTCATCCATTACCCGGGGCTGCCGGCATCGCACCAATGGGAACTCTTCGACCTGGAAAAGGATCCCGAGGAAATGACGAACCTTTACGGCGATCCCGCGCATGACAAGGAGCGCGAGGATTTGAAGGAATGCCTGCGCGGCTTGATCCGCGAATTTGAAGACCCGGTCGAGTTGCCGAACTTGAAAGCAACAACCGGAAAGGAAGAGTCCAAGGCATCCTCGTGAGGCGACCGGCCGCAATCTTGCTCGCGGCGGCGCTCTGCGCCGGACCGCTCCGTGCGGAAGAGCACTATGGTTGCGGCCAAGCTTCGGCCGACGGCACGGGCAAGTTCCACCATGGACGCGAAATCGCCCGTGTCATGGGACACGAGGGCATCGACTGGCTCGAGCGGGACAGCCGCGAGAACGAGGAAGAGCCCTCGCGGGCCATTGAGGCACTGGCTCTGAAACCCGGCGATACCGTGGCCGATGTCGGCGCCGGTTCGGGCTTCTATACCTTCCGACTGGCCAAACTTGTTCCGCAGGGAAAGGTGGTTGCGGTCGACATCCAACCGGAAATGCTCGACTTCCTCGAACGACGCGCAAGCGACCTCGGCGCAACGAATGTGCAACCGCACCTCGGCCGCATCGAGGGCGTGGATCTGCCCCCGGAATCACTCGATGTCGCGCTGATGGTCGATGCCTACCACGAATTCTCCCACCCGCGGGAAATGCTCGAGTCGCTGCTGATTGCGCTCCGTCCCGGCGGACGGGTCATCCTCCTGGAATACCGCGCGGAGGACCCGTTGGTTCCAATCAAGCCGTTGCACAAAATGTCGGAACAGCAGATTCGCACCGAGGTGGAAGCCGCCGGTTTCGACTGGAAGGCCACTCACGAATTCTTGCCCTGGCAGCATTTCATGGTCTTCACCAGGCCGGAAAAACCGTGAGGCAATCTACCAAAAGGCACGGTTGATACCATCGTTCCCCTACCATGAACTTTTTTTACCACTGAACAGACTCGTTTTCCCGCCTTACAAGCGGCTAGAGTTTGCGCTCATGCGCCGCCCCCTCCGCGAACGTAACAGGCAAGGCACAAGCGGCTATTCGTTCGTCATTGCTCGGACCCTTTTGTCCGTCCTCTTCCTGCTCGCCGCCTCACCGGCGAGCGCCGCGGAAACCGGCGAGCGTCCCGCCGACGATAGCGTGTGGCGTGACCTCTTCGCGGCCGATCTTTCCGACGCGCAATTCCCGCCCGGGGTCTGGACGGTCAAGGACAGCGAACTCACGGCCAGCGAAGACCAGATCATCTGGACGCGCGGGGACCACTCGGACTTCGCCCTCGATTTCGAATTCAAAACCGGACCGGACGCCAACAGCGGCGTCCTGGTTTATGCCACCGACACCGGCAAGTGGGTGAAAAACTCGGTGGAAATCCAACTGCTCGACGATGCCGGACCAAAGTGGGCCAAGGTCGATCCGAAGTGGAGATGCGGCGCAATCTTCGGCTGCCTGGCGCCCTCGAAAAGCATGGCGAAACCCGCGGGCGAGTGGAATCACTGCACCATCACTTGCCGGGGCCCGCACATCGACGTGGTGCTCAACGGCGAGAAGGTCACCTCAATGGACATGTCGCTGTGGACCTCGCCGACCCACAATCCCGACGGCTCGTCCAAACCACCCTGGCTGAGCACGCCCTTCAACACGCATCCGACGCGCGGCAAAATCGGCTTCCAGGGAAAACACGGCGGTTCGCCCGTGTGGTTCCGCAACATCAGGATCCGCGACCTTTCCGCCGAAACAGAACACAACTGACCCCGCTTCATGGACCTGTCCCCCGGAACAATGAGTCGCCGCCGTTTCCTGCAAACCACGGCTTCGGCTGCCGTGCTGGCCGGGCTCGGAATGCGAGGGGCGAACGCCTTCGCCCAAGCTCCGGCCACCGGCGGTTTCAAGAATCTCATCGATCCTTCGAAAAAGTTGCGCATCGCCGCGATCGGTGCCGGAGGCCAGGCATCGGTCGATCTGAACCTCATGGCTTCCGAGGATATCGTCGCGCTGTGCGATGTGGATTTTGCACGGGCGGCGAAGTCTTTCGCCCGGTGGCCCGCCGCCGCGCGCTACCAAGACTACCGCGTGATGTTCCGCGAAATGGCCGACCAGATCGACGGCGTTCTCATCGCCACGCCGGACCACACCCATTTTCCCGCTGCGATGATGGCGCTGGAATACGGGAAACACATCTACGTGGAAAAACCGCTCACCCACACGATCGGCGAAGCGCGCCAACTGCGCGAAGCCGCCCGCAAGGCCGGCGTGGTGACCCAGATGGGCAACCACGGGCACGCCAACGAAACGACGAGGCTGGTCAAGGAATGGATCGGGGCCGGTGTCATAGGACCGGTGCGCCGCGTCCACTTTTGGACGCAGCGTCCCGTCTGGCGCCAAGGCGGACTCGATTTGCCACGCGAGACCCAACCGGTTCCGCCGACTCTCGACTGGAACCTGTGGCAGGGCGTGGCACCGGAAAGACCTTTCAACAACATCTACCTCCCGTCCGCGTGGCGCGCGTGGTGGGACTACGGCTGCGGTGTGATGGGGGACATGGGCTGCCACGTCATGGACACGGCCTTCTGGGCCCTCGATCTGCGCGGGCCCTTCCGCGTTTCCGCCGAATGCGAGGGACTGACCCGGGTCAGCGCCCCTCGCTGGTCGGTCATCCGTCACGAGTTTCCCCAGCGCGGCGAACTGCCGCCCGTTTCTCTTTCGTGGTTCGACGGGGGCGTGCTGCCGCCCACGCCGAAAGAATACGGCGATGCGCCGCTGCCCATTCGCGGCGTGTTCTACTACGGCGACAAAGGCATCATCATGACCCAGGGCGACTACTCGGAAGCGCCGCGTCTGCTTCCCGAGGCAAAGATGAAAGCTTTCCGCGAGCGGCCCGAAAAAACCATCCCGCGCGTGCCGGGCGGAGACGCCCGCATGGAATGGGTCAATGCCTGCAAAGGCGGACCGAAACCGGGCTCGGACATCGTGGATTATTCCGCCGCCCTCACCGAGCTCGTGCTGGCCGGCAACCTCGCCATCCGCATGGGACGCCCGCTGCGCTACGATCCGGCCACCGGCACATGCATCGGCGAACCGGATGCCGACCGCCTGATCAACAAGACTTACCGTCTTTTCTGAGCGATGAATTTCCGCAGACTTCTCCGTCTCCTCTGCCTCGCCTCGCTGGCCGCGGCCTCCTGCCGCCCGGTCTCAGCGCCTCCGGGCGGAGTGCCACCGCCCCCCTCGCCCCAACTCGGCCTGCAGGCGTGGACCTTCCGCAAACTCACCCTCGCCGAGACCGTGGCCAAAGCCGCCGCACTGGGCATCAACACCATCGAGGTCTACCCCGGACAACAGCTGGGCGGCGGCATCGAGGGCAAACTCAACCCGCAACTCGAACCGGACAAGGTCGAGGCCTTGAAAAAAATCCTCGCGGACAACCATGTCTCCATCGCCGGATACGGCGTGGTGATGAACGCGACCGTCGAGGAGTGGAAGCAAATCTTCGCCTTCGCCCGATCGTTCGGCATGCGCTGGATCTCGGCGGAACCGCCGGCCGACATGCTCCCGGCCATTTCCGCCATGGCCAAAGAATCCGGAGTGAAGGTCGCCATCCACAACCACCCCGCACCGTCGCGCTATTACGATCCGATGGCTCTCATGCAAACGCTGGCACCCTACGGGCCGGAGCTGGGGATCTGCGCCGACACCGGCCACTGGGCGCGCTCGGGATTCAATCCTTTGGAGCAACTCCGCCTCTGCCTCCCGCGCGTGATCACCCTGCACTTCAAAGACCTCGATGAATGGACCAAAAACGCCAAGGACGTGCCATGGGGCACGGGCGTGAGCGATGCGGCCGGCATGCTCGCAGCCCTGCGGCAAAACCACTTCGGCGGCGTCGTGCTCATGGAGTACGAAAATGACAGCGACCACCTCGTCGGTGATCTCGAACGCTGCGCGGGATTCTTCCGCGCGTCCGAATCGTGGCCGCTCGAAAAGCTCATCGGCGGTTTTGTCCCCCCGCCGGGCTACACCGGGGACATCTCCAAGCTGTGGGCCGATGAACGCGGGGGCGCGACGCCCGGCGTTCCGAAAGCCGGGCCGCTCTTCAAACCGGACCTCTCCGACGCCGATAGTCCGGCCGGTTCGTGGACTTTCACCGATGGCATCCTGCGCTCAGCCGACACCGGCGCCGCGCTGTGGACGACCAAAGACTACGGCAACTTCCTGCTCGATTTGGAATTCCGCGTCGGCCCGAAAGCCAACAGCGGAATTTTCCTCCGGGCCACCGATCTCGCGCGCCACCTCGAGTCGGCCTTGGAACTGGAGATCATCGAGGGTGGACCGACCACCGGGACGCAAGCCTCCGGCGCGCTCTTCTCGGTCAAGGCTCCGGAGCTGCCCGCCGCCCCGGTCGCGGGCCGCTGGCACCGTTGCACGGTCGTGGCGCATGACCGCAACATCGTCGTCTACCTCGACGGCCGGAGGTTGCACGATGCGCGGCTGGAGGAATGGCAACACGCCCGGCAAAATCCGGACGGCTCCCCGAACAACATACGCCAACCGCTCCGCGCGCTTCCGCTGCGCGGACGCATCGGTTTCCAGGATTTCCGCGGCCGCGGTCCTGTCGAGTTCCGCAACATCACGATCATGGAACTCTGAGCGCGGCGCCCCGGGCGCCGCGCTTCGGCATCTTACGCCTCGGGTTCGCGTCCGGCCGCACGACCGCCGCCGCGGTGCTTGCCGGGCGGCTCGTCGATGGGCGCATCGCCCCCGCGTTCGATCATCGTCGGATAAACCCCGTCCCACCATGCGTCATAGGCGGCCGCGAGTTTTGCAGCGAGTTCGGGATTTTTTCGGGACAGGTCCTCCGAGCACGCGGGATCCTTGGCCAGATCGAACAGACTCCATTGGTCCGGCGGGGTCAGACCCCAATGGAATTGCGCGTTTTTCTTCGTGTAGTTGGCACTGGTGCCGCCCGCCTCGACATTCAGCAGAGTCCGGCACTCGCCGCCATTGTCATAATTGCAGCCCGCTTCACCGCAAGGACGGCAACGGACAAGCATCATGTGCCCCTGCAGGACAGCCGCCTTGTAGTATTTGTGGGCGGCGGCCATGCCGCTGGTCCAGCGCCCGGCATGAACGAACAACATCCGGTCGTCATGCCACGACTCCGGCCCCTTGGCGTCGAGCAATGGCACCATGCTGAAACCCTCGAGCTGCTTGGCAGCCTCGCCGGGGACCGGGGTGCCCGTGAGTTGGCAAACGGTCGGCAAAAAATCGAGGTGGGCCGTGAGGTTGTCCACCGTGTGCGGCGTCCAATGGCCCGGCCAGCGCCAGAACGAGAAAGCGCGCGAACCGCCCTGCCACGACGTGGTTTTGCAGCCGCGCATGCCCGCGTTGTAGATGTCGAGACCGTGGGTCGCACCGTTGTCGTTCATCAAGACGATGATCGTATTGTCCGCGAGCTTCTTCTCCTCGAGAAAATCGAGCAGGCGCCCGATGTTGCGGTCGAGGTTCTTCACCATGCCGAGGTAGGCGGCTTCGTTCCCGGATACTTTGCCCCGGAAGGGAGCGATGTCTTCCTCCGGGGCGATGCACGGCGCGTGCGGGGAGACGGTGGCGATCTTGCAGAAGAAAGGCTGGTCGCCGCAGCCCTTGATGAAATCCATCGCCTCGTCGAAGTAGCAATCCTCGCGGAATTTTCCCGGAGTCTCCGAAGACCTCTCCTGATTGCGCAGCACGATGCCGGAGAAAACATCCCCCTGCGTGCGGACATAAAGGTCGAACCCGCAGTCCTTGGGTTGGTATCCCCCGTTGCCGAGGTGCCATTTGCCGATCAAGGCCGTTCGGTAGCCGGACTTCTTGAGCAGTTGCGGCAGGGTGACGGCTTCCTTCCACAACTGCTGACGCGGGTTTCTCGTGTGGGTCACGCCGTTGCGGAACTCGTGCATGCCGGTCATGAGCGCCGCGCGCGTCGGCGAGCACGAGGGACTGACATAGAAATTGTCGAAGCGCACGCTTTCATCGTGCAACCGGTCGAAATTCGGCGTTTTGAGCAAGGGGTGGCCATGGGCCGAGAGGTCGCCGTATCCCTGGTCGTCGGTCAGGATGAACACGACGTTGGGCTTCGCCGCGGAGTCCGGGGGCGCGGCGGCCTGCAGCGCCGAGAAAGCCGCGGCAAGCACCGCGGCGGTGGTGTGGAGGATGTTCTTCATGGCATTCTTTGCGGATTGTCGCGCCGGTCGGCTGACGGGTCGTATTGCGGTTTGACCGTGACCGTACGCGAGCCGAGGGCCTTGCGCCAGCCGCCCAGCGTTTTCCGCAACTTGGCCGCGAGTTCGGGCCGGCCGGCGGAGAGATCGCGGGTTTCACCGATGCCACAGTCCCGGATGGCGTCTGGACATTTGCGGGAGGCGGACTCACCGCCGGCGAGGACCACGCGGAGACCGCCCGGATTTCCAGTTGGATTTCGAATGCAAAACCGGGCCGGACGCCAAGAGGGGCGCGCAGCCGCCCATACCGGGAAAATTCGGCGACGCACCGCTGCCCGATCGCAGCGTGTTTTACTGCGGCGACAGAGGGATCAGCGTGGCCGAAGGCGATTACGCCGAAACACCGCGGTTGCTTCCCGACGAAAAGATGCAAGGTTTCCGCGAGCGGCGGCCCGAAACAGCCATCCCGCGCGTTCCGGGCGGCAATGCCCGCTCGGAGCGGACCAATGCCCGCAAAGATGGACCAAAACCCGGATCGGATATCGTCGATTATTCCGCGGCGCTTGCTGAACTCGTGCTGGCCGGCAACCTCGCCGCTCGCATGGGACGCCCGATGCATTAAGATCCAGCCAGCGGCACCTGCATCGGCAAACCCGATGCCGACCGCCTGATCAACAAGACTGACCGCCTTTTCCGAGCAATGCCTTGCCGCACACTGATCCCTTCCCTCTGCCTGGCCGCGCTCAACCGGTCGGCAAAAATGCCAACCGGCAGTTTCCAGCCCCGCCCGACGAAAAAACCATGAAATACATCGCTTCCATACTCCTGGGCCTCTTCGCTACCGGAGCGGTTTTCGCGCAGTCGGCTCCCAAGCCGAATGTTGTTCTGATTCTGGCCGATGACCTCGGTTGGCAGGATGTGGGGTGCTATGACATCGACGAACCCTCGCCGATGGAGACTCCGAACATCGATCGGTTGGCCAAAAAGGGCGTGCTCTTCCGGCAAGGCTACTCTCCGGCTCCCACCTGCGCTCCGACGCGCTGCGCGATCATGAGCGGACGCCATCCGGCC
>JAFMJK010000082.1 GCA_017853515.1 Chthoniobacterales bacterium
ATGACCGCGACCACGCTTTCGCCAAGAAATTCGATCTACCGATCATCGAAGTGGTCAAGCCGGCCGAACCCGTCGAAGGATGCTTCACCGGCGAAGGGACCGCGGTGAACTCGGGCATTCTCGAAGGACTGTCCACCGCCGAAGCCAAGCAGAAGATCACCGCATGGCTCGCGGAACGCGGCCTCGGCTGCGCCGCGGTGCAATACAAACTGCGCGACTGGCTTTTCTCGCGTCAGCGTTACTGGGGTGAACCGTTCCCCATCGTGTGGGAAAACGGACGCCACCGCGCACTCGATGAATCCGAACTACCTGTCCGCCTGCCGGAACTCGCCGACTTCAAACCCACCGGAACCGCCGAGCCGCCGCTCTCCAAGGCAACGGACTGGGTAAAATATTCCGCCACCGCCACGCGCGAGTTGAACACCATGCCGCAATGGGCCGGCTCGTGCTGGTATTATTTGCGCTACTGCGATCCGAAGAACGCGCAACGCTTCATCGGCGAGGAGGCCGCGCGCTACTGGCTGGGCGACGGAAAACAGAAGCCGGGCGGTGTCGATCTCTACGTAGGCGGAACGGAACACGCTGTGCTGCACCTCCTTTATTCGCGTTTCTGGCACATGGTGCTGCACGATCTCGGACATCTCCCCACGCCCGAACCATTCCAACGCCTCGTCAATCAGGGGATCATCCTCGGCACCGACGGACAAAAAATGTCCAAGAGCCGCGGCAATGTGGTCAATCCGGACGAAGTGATCAACGAATACGGGGCCGACGCCTTCCGTCTCTACGAGATGTTCATGGGCCCGCTGGAGCAGATGAAGCCGTGGAGCATGAAGGGCGTGGAGGGCGTCTACCGGTTCCTCGCCCGCGTCTGGCGCCTCGTCATGACCGAAAACCAGGAAGGCGAATGGCAACTCTCGGACACCGTGGCCGAGATCGACCCGAACCCGTCGCAGCTCCGCGTTCTCCACGCCACGATCAAGAAAGTGACCTCCGACCTCGGCACGCTTTCCTACAACACCGCCATTTCGCAAATGATGGTCTGCACCAACGAACTGACTTCGGCGGAAAAACGCCCCGTCTCCGCCCTCCGCACCCTGCTCGTTTTGCTCAGCCCTTTCGCGCCGCATATGGCGGAGGAACTTTGGTCGAAGCTCGGCGCGAAATTCGCGGGCTTCGAGGGCTCGGCGCACGGGCAAACTTGGCCGACCCACGACGAATCTTTGCTCGTCGAGAACGAGGTGGAAGTCGTCCTGCAAATCAACGGCAAGGTGCGCGACAAAATGGTGGTGGCCAAAGACGCGACCCGCGAGCAACTCGAAGCCGCAGCGCGCACGCATGAAAAATTCGCCGCGCAAATCGCCGGCAAAGAAGTGGTCAAGGTCATCGCTGTCCCGGGCAAGCTGGTCAATTTCGTGATCAAGGGCTGACGCGCACTTGCCACGCGCCTCGAGGGGAACGCCGCAAGGCGGGTTTCCAGCCGCGCGAACTGCGCCTGCCGCACCGGCCCGACGATTACGGCGACATGGGCGCACACAAGCCGCCTACTCTCTGCACATCATTGACCAACCCTAAACACCACAACAACATCACCAAGAACTCACGGCAGGTGTTGCCTATGTCCTGAACCTGAGTGTTACCCATGTCCTGACCTACGCCGATCGGCCCACGACGGCCACGCGGAACTCCGCACTCTCTACCTCCAGTCTTCCTGAAAGTTCGGTTGATCACTGATGGCGACTTTCGAGCCGCCCCATACAGTTCCGAACACCCGCAGATTGTTTTCACCCAAGATATTGGCGCAGTCTTCTCCCGAATAACCGTGATTCAGCATCTGGTCAACGAGAGCCGGCAGGATTCTGGCCGGCATCGGTGTTGGTCCGTACATCGAGATTGCCTTTCTCGTGGTTCCAGGTGGCATGCCCATGTCCGGGTACGCGCTGGCTTTGGAGAGCACGAGCTCCATGGTCTTGTTCATGTCCGGGATCCAGTCCGACCCATAACCTACGTGATTTGAGTTGCCGACAAGCTGACATATATAATCGATATGTCTGAAGAGGATTTCCGGGCCGACGACAGCGGGATTGGTCGGGTCAACATACGCACCGGTCGAGAAAATCGAGCAAACTCCATCTGTCTTGGCAATTGCCTTGATCAGTTCGTCGGAAAGGTTTCGGAACGAAGCGAAGGTACCTTTTGCGCCCGAGTGTGAGGCAATAATGGGGTGAGCGCTTGCTTCACAGGCATCCAAAGCTGTGCGATTCCCGGTATGGCTAACATCGACGACCATCCCGTAACGGTTATAGGCCTGGATCAGTTTGCGCCCGAAAGCGGTCAGGCCTTCGTCAATATCATCGGCGCAGCCGCTGCCAACAGCGTTCCTGTTGTTGTAAACCAGAAGGCAATAGCCGAAGCCCAACTGGCGCATCAGCGCTACGTTATCGACATCGCCGCCGAACTGATTGGTTCCTTGGTGAACGAAATAAAATCCCAGCTTTCCCTGCCTCTTGGCCTCGCGGATATCATTCAACGATCGTACGAGTGTATACCTATCCGGGCGTTCGGCTATTTTGCGTAGAGGGAACTTCAGCCCAGCGAGTACCGCTGCGGGATCAGGACTGGCGACATCAGCCGAGGTGCAATACCCAAGAACATTCATGCCTGCAGTCATGCACTCATGCATAACCGGATGGAACTGTTCATCGTTCTTCCACTGCAGGGGGTAGACGGCGGAGAACAGGGTATCGACCACCGTCGCCTGCTGCATTATCTGCCTAGCCCTGTCTGATGCCGGGTACCTTGCTCGGTATTGAGGGCTGGTCTCAAAGGTGGGGGATATCATTTCAAGTGCCTGCCGGCTACTTTCTGCGCCCTCCTGTTTCTCGATTTGGGTCATGGCAATGCTTTTTGGAAAGCCTGATACTGCGATGCCTGTAGCGGCAACTGTGCTGCGACGGAGAAACTCACGTCGCGTCGCACGTGCAGGGGTTGATTAACGGTTGTTAAGATCGTAACTCTGCGCTGCTGTCTCCGATGGTTAAGCCTAATGCCGCCCGTGAGGCTGGGCAAGGAGCCTGATGTGGCGTTGAAAAGAGTGCGGTGACCTGTCCACTCAGGGGGCTTGCTACGCACTCCTCCATTCTAGATGTTTAGTCCCAGCGGCGGACGCTCCATCCGCAGCAACTGCAGCACGCCCCGGACCTCCCGCACCGGCGCTGCGCCCTAAGGAGGATCGCCAGGTCCCTTGGGGCTCCCCTCTCGACCGTGGCACGGGTGATGAAGTCGCTTGTAGCCCAAGGTTCCGGTGCAGCGATACCAATGGGAGAAGACGGGCTACATGATCCATGTCGACACCAAGCGACTGGCCCGATTTGAGCGGGTCGGCCACCGGATCACCGGCGATCGTCGTCAAGGCTGCTCCCGTGGTGTCGGCCACGAGAAGGTCCACGTGGCAATTGATGACGCCACCCGACTGCCGTATGAGGAGGTTCTGCCCGACGAGCAGAAGGCCACCACCGTCGGTTTCCTAGCCCGGGCTGTGGGCTGGTTCAGCGCGCCTGCCACCGTGTCCTCTCCGTTGACGGCTTGTGCTCTACCGCTCTGGCGAATGGCCTGCAGCGCCTTGGATCTCAAGGCCATCCCCGCCAGGCCCCACACCCCCGGAACAAACGGCAAGACCGAGCGGTTCATCAAAACCCTGCTGGCGGACGACCAAGATAGCCGACAGCGGGGAGCGCGCTAAGGACGCCGGCCCTCGCTGGCGAACCGAACGCGCTCCGCGCTGTTCGGCTCATCGAATGGTTCGGCCAATCGGCTCTTATGGTTTTCGCCGCCACAATACGACGATCCCAGTCAGGCAGCTAAAACCAAGCAATCCGTAACCCACCTTCCAGAGCAAACTGTTGCCCGGCTCAAAAGAAGCCAGAAACCCAAAGACGCAAAAGGCCGCGACAGCAAGCAACGCCAAAGAGCCGAGGACTCGCAGTAGTGTTTTCACATTCTCTTGCCGAAGCCACCGCGCGGAAATCTCATCACAGTCTGAGTTGCACCCACCGGTTGATCGTGCTTGGTGATGATAAAGGAAGCTCCTCGGCCCCCGCAGCGTCCGGTCTCGCGCATCAGCCCGCCGGGACAGCGCGACCCACCTTTCCGATCGTCCGAAAACCCTTCGAAATTTTCACTACTGTATGGTGTGCGTCTGGCGCAGCTGATTGGCGGTCGTGGCTCCTATGAAATCCATCCGTGTTATCCGTGCAATTCTTGGTTCAAGACATAACCCCCAGCTCAGGCGCCGTAGCGTCCGGTCTCGCGCATCATCGCTCCGAGCCTGGACACTTTTTGCGGCCAGGTTTTGTCCCACTCCGCAATCGGCACAGGGAAACGGTCGGTCCAATTCTGGTCGCCGATCGCGCCGGGAACGTTGAAGCGCTCGGCCGTGCCGAAGATGTCGGTGATCATGTTGACCGCGAGCCAGGAGTTGCTGGCGAAGAGTCCGCGCACCAAACCTTCATGGATCTCGTCGCTCCACGGCGCGGGCAGTTGCACATTCATCTCGGCGAAGCGGCAAATCTCCTGCATCTGGCGCAGGGCGCGCCACGCCTTGTCGTGATCACCGGACTGCGAGTTGGCATACCATTCGTCCCAGTAGGCGCGCAGGGCCGGATGGTCGTGCGTGGCATAAGTGGCGAGGGAAAGACGCTCGTATTCGCGTCCCGGCGTGGGCCAGCCGTCCGGCGCAATTTCCCAGAGCGGGATTTTGAAGCCGGGAATTTCCTGCGCTTGGAGCACAGGGCGCACATACGGCGACATTTCGCCGAGGTCCTCGGCGATGAGGCGATGCTGTCCCGTCTCTTCGACGATCATGCGGAAAAGGCGGTCGCCTTGTGCGCGATTTGTCTCGCGGCTTTGCTCGGATGAATCGTCCCCCGGAATGAAACCGGGCAGCACTCCGCCGGTGCGCGCTTTGGCTTCGTCCTCGCTGAGCGGCAGGAACTCGGCATTGCGCTCCGGCCGCCACGGGAAGCTGTAGATGCGGAAAAAGCCGAGCGCGTGGTCGACGCGCAGGAAATGGAAAATTTCCATCGTGGTGCGCAGGCGCTGGCGCCACCACGCGTAGTCGTCCTTGGCCATCTCGCTCCAGTGGTAGAGCGGGAAGCCCCAGTTCTGTCCCCACTTGGCGGTGAAGGGATCGGCGGCGAAAACTTTCTCCGGCGGCGCGCCGGCGGAACGGGTCAGATCGAAAATTTCCGGCTGCGCGAAAACGTCCGCGCTGAAAACACTCACCCCCACCGGCACGTCGCCGACCAGCGCGACGTTCCTCGCGTCACCGTAGGCTTTGAGCTGCGACCACTGGCTGTAGGCGATCCACTGGACGTAAGCGAAAAATTCACGAAGGCCGCGCACCTTGCGTTTGTCGACCGGCGGGGCGGAGGTGAGCCATTTTTTTGCCGCCGCGCAGGTGCGCTGTTTCTTCGGCCAAAGGTCGGTGTTCTCGTTTTCGCCGTGCATCCGCACCAACGCACGGAAGAGCGTGTAGGGCTCGAGCCAGGTTTTGTTCTCCTTGGTCCAGGCGGAGAATGCCTTGGCGCGCTTCGTCTTTTCCTTGAGCTGCGACGATTTGAACTTCTTCCACGCCGCCTCGAGAAGCTCGCGCTTGAGCGCGCGCACGCCGCGGTAATTCACTTTGCCGGACCGCAACGCGCCGACGTCGTGTTTGGCGCAGATTTTTTTGAAGTCGGCGGCGGACAGATCTTTCAGCACCCCGGGATTGGTTGCGATGGTCGTGGGGTCGAGCGCGAGCGAGCTGATGATATTGTAGGGACTGTTGTCGCCGCCTGTTTCGTTGATCGGCAGCACTTGCACCAGGCCGAAACCGTGGGCCGAGGACCAGTCGATCAGTTCCCTCAGGGACTCGGTATCACCGATCCCCAGATCGCGCTCGCTGCGCAGGGCAAACAGAGGGGCCAGAATTCCGGAAAGTTTGCGGTCAGGTGAGAGTTTCATGAGAAAAGGCCAGCCAGACTGCCCAGATTCACCCCCGCCCGAAAGCCGAAAAAAATACCGGGGCGCGACTTGGTGTTCGCTTCTTATTTGTTGCTTGACCCTTGTCGCCGATGCAGATACAAAAGCTGCCTAGAACCGCACTCCCTTATGTCCAACCTCACCAAGCGCGACATGGTCGTGAAAATCTCCGATGAAGTCGGCATCACGCAGCAACAGACCTTTGCCGTGATCCAGAAGACGCTCGAGCACATCACGGACAGCTTGGCCGAGGGCAACAATGTGGAGTTGAGGAACTTCGGCGTGTTTGAAGTCCGCCTGACCAAGTCGCGCGTCGGACGCAACCCGAACAAGCCGGAGACCGATGTGGTCATTCCGGCGCGTGCCACGGTGAAGTTCAAGCCGGGCAAAATCATGCGCCAGCGCGTCCTGCTCCGCACCGAGGAACTCAGCAAGTCGGGCGCGGCCTGATCTGCGGCGCATCGCCGCGAGAAAAAGTTACCGGGCGGCGCAATTGGCGCGTTGCCTGATGCAGCGTTTCCCCTAACCTATCCGGTTCGTCCGCCGGCGCGCTGCTCCGACGGCGATGCCCAGGCATGTCATCACGTCACCCTCCCCGCATCGAACAAAACGTTCTCCGCGTCCGCGGCGCGCAACAGAACAATCTCCGCGGCATCGACCTCGATTTGCCGCGCGGATTGCTCCATGTCATCACCGGGCCGAGCGGTTCGGGCAAATCGTCGCTCGCCTTCGACACCATCTACGCCGAGGGACAGCGCCGCTACATCGAAACGTTCTCTCCCTACACGCGACAATTTTTCGACCGCATGGACAAACCGCGCGTCGATCTCATCGAAGGCATCCCGCCGGCCATCGCCATCGAGCAGTCGAACAACGTCAAAACAACCCGCTCGACCGTGGGCACGATCACCGAGATCAACGACTACCTGAAGCTCCTCTTCCCCCGGCTCGTGCGCGCTTCGTGCCCCGCGTGCAGCCGCACGATCCAGCCCGAAACCGCACGCGGCATCGTGCGCCAAATTTCTTCGGATCACCCCGATCGCCAGCTGCTCGTCATGTTTCCCGTCGGCACGGGCGACGTGGAAAAACGCACGCCCGCGCAATTTTTCGAGTTCCTCAAACAGCAGGGCTACCTCCGCGTGTGGATCGACGGACAAATCGTCCGCGCCGACGAACCGCCGCCGGTCAAATCGCTGCCGCCCGTCGTGCATGTCCTGCAGGATCGCGTCGCCGCGCGCGAGGAAGCGCGCCTCACCGAAGCCGTGGAAGCCGCGCTGCGCCTCGGCAAAGGACGCATCCTCGTCGTCGATTCCGCCACAGGCGAAGCCAAACCGTTTTCTGCCGGATGGCACTGCGCGTGGTGCGACCTCGATATCCGTCCGCCCACGCCCGGACTTTTCAGCTTCAACCATCCGCTCGGCGCCTGCCCCGAATGCCGCGGATTCGGACGCGTCATCGGGCTCGATTGGGGCCGCATCATTCCCGACCGCTCGCGCACCCTGGCCGAGGGCGTCGTGCGCCCCTTCCAAAGCGGCATGTCGCAGGAGTGCCAGAGCGACCTCCTGCGCCACGCGCGCAAGCAAGACATAGACTTGCATTGCGCGTTCGAGGATTTGCCCAAGGCCGACCAGGATTGGGTGATCAACGGCGAGCGCCGGCCCGGCGAAGCCTTGCATGAAGTGTGGGACAACGACCGCTGGTATGGCGTGCAGGGATATTTCGATTGGCTCGAGACCAAGACCTACAAAATGCACGTCCGCGTGCTCCTCAGCCGTTACCGCAGCTACAACGAATGCCCGAAGTGCCGCGGCGGACGCTACCAACCCGAGACGCTGAACTTCCGCCTCGGCGACGCGGACAACGCGGCGAAAACTTTGCCCGAGATCGCCTCGCTACCCATCGGAAAACTCCACGCATTCCTCCAAGGCGTCCAAGTGCGCCCCGACGATCACACCACGCGACTGCTCCTCGACCAAATCACCTCGCGCCTTTCCTATCTCGACGAGGTCGGCCTTGGTTACCTCACGCTCGACCGCCCCACCCGGACTCTTTCCGGCGGCGAAGTGCAACGGGTCAACCTCACCACCTGCCTCGGCGCGTCGTTGGTCAACACGCTCTTTGTCATGGACGAACCGAGCGTGGGACTGCATCCGCGCGATCTCGGACAACTTCTTTCCATCATGCGACGCCTGCGCGACAACGGGAACACGCTCCTTGTCGTCGAGCACGAAGAAGCGGTCATCCGCGCGGCCGATTGGCTCACCGATATCGGACCCGGACAAGGCCAGACCGGCGGCAAGCTGATGTTCAGCGGCCCGCCGCGGCTCATTGCCGACGCGCCGGATTCGCTCACGGCGGATTACCTTCTCGGCCGCCGCGCGATCCCCGTTCCGGCGAAACGCCGGAAGGCGAAACAATTCCTCAAACTGCGCGGCGCGTCGCTGCACAACATCAGGAAGCTCGATGCCGACTTTCCGCTCGGCGTTTTCACCTGCGTGACCGGTGTTTCCGGTTCGGGAAAATCGACACTGGTCCACGGTCTTCTCCACCGCAACCTGCTGCGCGAGCGCGGGGAACCCGTGGAGGAGGAAGCCGGCACGATCAAACGTCTCACCGGCATCGAACACGTCGGACAGGTCGTCATGGTCGACCAATCGCCGCCCGG
>JAFMJK010000083.1 GCA_017853515.1 Chthoniobacterales bacterium
GCGCTCGATCCAGCGCTGATACATGCGCATGAGCATGTCGGCCCAATCGCAAGCCTCGGTGCCACCGGCGCCGGAGTGGATGGTCATGTAAGCCGCGTTGCGGTCGAATTCGCCGCCGAGCAGGCATTGGATTTCAAAATCGTCGAGACCCTTTTCGAGTTCGTGGTATTCCTTGATGACTTCGTTCTCGGCCTGGGTGCGAGCGTCGCCGGCCGGTTCGGCCTCGGCCAGTTCACGCAGGACGGCGATGTCGCCGACGCGCACCTCCAAAGCGCGGAAAGGTTCGATTTTGCCGCGCAGGCGCGAGACGCGTTCGACGTCGGCTTGGGCCTTGTCCTTGTTGTCCCAGAAACCCGGTTCGGCCATCCGTCCCTCGACGGCCGTCAACTCACCCGCCAGTTTGTCGTAGTCAAAGAAACCTCCGCAGCTGCGCCAGTCGTGAGGCGAGCCCGGAGGTGTCGATGGTGTCGAATTCGGGATTGGACATTGGTGTGAAACGGAAGAGAGCTTTTTAACCGTGGATGACACGGATGGCACGGATATTACGGGCTAACGATCGGAATTTTCCGCGGTAGGGGCACGCTGCTCGCGGGCCCGTTGGCGACTTGGCGGACAGGCGGGCCGCTCGTCCCTGCCTTCTTTCTACGAGCGGGGAGTTTCCACGCGGAAAATGGTTTCGCCCGGCTTCATCATGTTGAGGCGGTCGCGGGCGATGGTTTCCACGTATTCTGGGTCGTTCTTGAGCAAATCGAGTTCGCGGCGCGCGGAAGCCAGTTGGGCCGTTTTCTCCTGTTTTTCCTGCGTCAGTGCGGCGACGCGCGCACGCATGTCCTGCTGCTTGTGCCAGACCGGATAGAACATCACGCCGATGCCGAGGAGGACGCCGAGGACAACAAGGGCGGTGAGGACCTTGTTGATTCGCTGCCAGAAGTCCGGCTCGTTGCGGCGCCGGCGACGGACGGTGTAATCTTCCTCTTCGAAGAAGTTCATGCGTGCATTTTGCCGCCGTAGACGGCCTCTTTGCCGAGCCTCTCCTCGATGCGGAGGAGTTGGTTGTATTTGGCCACGCGGTCGGTGCGGGAGAGGGAACCGGTCTTGATCTGTCCGGCATTGGTCGCCACGGCGATGTCGGCGATGGTCACGTCCTCGGATTCGCCCGAACGGTGGCTGATCACCGCGGTGTAGCGGTTCTCGCGGGCCAGTTCGATGGCGTCGAATGTCTCGGTGAGCGACCCGATCTGGTTGACTTTGACGAGGATCGAGTTGCCCACGCCCTGATCGATGCCCTTGCGCAGGAAGTCGACGTTGGTGACGAAGAGGTCGTCGCCGACCAGTTGCACTTTGTCGCCGAGGGCGTCGGTGAGCTTCTTCCATCCGGCCCAGTCGTTCTCCGCGCAGCCGTCCTCGATCGAAATGATCGGGTATTTGGCGCAGAGTTTTTTGTAATAGCCGACCATTTCATCGGCCGAACGGACGGATTTGTCCGACTTTTTGAAAACGTAAGCTTTCTTGGTCTTGTCGTAGAACTCGCTCGAGGCGCAGTCGAGGGCGATGTAGACCTCTTTGCCGAATTTGTAGCCGGCTTTTTTCACCGCGTTGGCGATGGTGTCGAGCGCGTCCTCGGCCGAGGCGAAATTCGGGGCGAATCCGCCTTCGTCACCCACGCTGGTGGAAAGTCCGCGACCTTTCAGAACGGATTTGAGCGCGTGGAAAATTTCCGCGCCGCATCGCAGGGCTTCGCGGAAGGTGGGAAGTCCGCGCGGCATGATCATGAACTCCTGGAAGTCGATCGGGGCGTCGGAATGCGCGCCGCCGTTGACGATGTTCATCATCGGCACGGGAAGAACTTTGGCGTTGGGTCCGCCGAGGTATTTGAAAAGGGGTTGGCCGAGTTGCGCGGCGGCGGCGTGGGCCGTGGCCATGGAGGCGCCGAGGATGGCGTTGGCACCGAGTTTCTTTTTGTTCGCGGTGCCGTCGAGCTTGCGCATGGTGCGGTCGATCCCGACTTGGTCGAGCGCGTCCAGTCCCGTGATGGCTCCGGCGATGGCTTTGTTCACATTGCCGACGGCTTTCTGAACGCCTTTGCCAAGGTAACGCGCGGCTTCGCCGTCGCGCAGTTCCCAGGCTTCGTGCTCGCCGGTGCTCGCGCCGCTCGGGACAATGGCCCGGCCGGTGGCGCCGCCTTGCAGGGTGATTTCGACTTCGACAGTGGGGTTGCCGCGCGAATCGATGACTTCGCGGCCGCGGACAGAGGTGATGACGGTGGATGACATGAAGAAATTGACGGGCGGGAATCGCCCTAACGCGCGTATTTGCCGCGCTTTCTACAAAATTTCAAGGTTTTTGAACGGCTCGACCGAGAGAATCTCGACCTCGCGCTCGCCCTTTTCGGACGGCATCTGCACCGTATCGCCGGTTGTTTTGCCGATCAGCGCGGTGGCTGCCGCGGCGAGGTAGGAGACGATGTTCTTCTCCGAATTGCCGTCCCAGGCGCCGAGAATGTGGAGCTGTTCCTCGTGGCCGGTGGCTTTTTCGCGCAGGCGCACGGTGGTGCCGAGACTGACGCGCGAAGCATCGGGGTTTTCGAAGTTGGTGCCGCGGCAATTGGCCAACTGGTGCTCCATTTCCGCCTTCTGACGCATGAGGACGCCCTGCTGTTCCTTGGCGAACTTGAATCCGGCGTTCTCGCGCAGGTCGCCCTGCTCGCGCGCGACCTGGATGTCGCGGCTGTTCGCCGGGATGCGGACATTGACCAGGTCGTCGTAATCTTTTTTGCGCCGCTCGAGGCTGGCCCAGGAAACGGTGAGGATTTTCGCGGCGGGTGCGGCGGTCGCGGCGGATTTTTCTTCCGCGGCCTCGAGAAGTTCCTGCAACTCGGGGCGCGCCTTGATGGCGCGGGCCAAAAGGGCGCGCTTGTCCATTTCCTCGAAGACAGGGGTGCGCTTGATCTTGCGGACGAACTCGCGCGCTGCCTCGGCGTCGGAGCGGCCGACCGCTTCGCCGATGAGTTGTTTGTCGTCCGAGAGCACCTTGTGGAGTTTGCCGGCGCGCTTGGAGTCTTTGATGTTCTCGCGCTCGACAACGGATATGGCGGCTTCGAGCGTCTCGAGATTGATCAAGTCGGCGAGGTTGGCCGGGCGTTTGCCGAGCAGCCAGGCAAGCAACTCGGGATTCGCGCCGCGTTCCGCGATGCCCTTGCGAAGATGGGCGCGCAGCGGCTCGAGGTGTCCTTTGTCTAGGAGGAGACGCGTCGCTTCGGTCACGACCTTGGAGTCACCCTCCTGCAGGACGTTGATGAGCAAGACATCCGCCGCCGCGCCGCCGGTGGACACGCCCTCTTCCAGAGCGTGGCGGATGCGCGCCGCGGGGAGAGGGGCGAGCAGGCCTGCGAGATGCGCGGGCGGATGCGACAAGAAGCTGGCGAGGGTCAGTGCTCCTTCCGGCAAGGCGGCTTTGCGGCGCTCGAGGATCTCGTCGCGCACGCAGAGAAGATGGATGGAATGGGCCGGGTTTCGTCTTTGGTGGTCGGCTGCGGCTTTCTCGAGCAACCCGAGCACGCGGTCCAACTCGTCCGGCGAACCGTCGAACTTGGAGAGTCCTTTGAGCAACAACTCGGCGGCCGCGGCTTGGTCCTTCGGTTGCCGCGCCTTTTCGAAGGCGTCGACGATGTCGAGGTGCGGCGAGGCGGGGCGCTCGCGCAGGATGACAAATTCGTTTTTCTTCGCGGGCAGGATGAAACGCCCATCCGCCTTGAGCTTGTTGCGCACCGAGGTCCACCAGCGTTTGAAGGCATCTTTGCCGCCGGAGGGAAAAGCGCTGTCGGGCAGCACCGAGCCGAGATAATCGCCGAGCGCCTCGAGGGTGAGGCGGGAGCTGAAGTCGCTGATCACGGCATGGACAAATTCCACGGGCCGATCCAGGGCCTCTTTGCGCACAGTTTCGCCATCGGCCATGCGGCGGGCCTCGACGTGCGATTCGGTGATCGGCGTCAGGGCGGCGGCGGCGAACGCCATCTGCATGGCCTGTTTGCGTCCGCCGATAAACTCGAGTTCGAGCTGTCCGAGGAGAAAATCGACATTGGCCACGCGGGCGCAGCCCCAGCTTTTGTGCAGGGCGAAGGCTCCGGCGGGGAGTTTTTCGAGGGTTTTGGCTTGTTGCGGGTTGATTTTTCCTTCGTCGAGGGCGGTTTGGAGCTCGGAATGCATGTTGCGGCATGGAAATTAACGACTCAACGCGGTCGCGGCGATTGAAAATTTGCCCGGCCACCCGTGTCCGCTATGGTGCCGGGTCTTATGACCCCGGACGGAAAGAGCGGGAATCCCCGCGCCGGTGACGACGAGGCCCAGTCGCTGCGGTTGAGCGAGGAACTGGAAAGTCTGCTCGCCGTCGCGCCCGGACGCCCGATGAAGCTGCGCACCATCGTCGAGCACCTGCATTTTCGCGGACTGCCCGCGCTGATCGTGCTGCTTTGCGTTCCTTTCCTTTTTCCCGTGGCCATTCCGGGGTTGTCGATCCCGTTCGGCATTGCCATCGCGCTCTGCGGGCTGCGGCTCGGGCTGGGCCACAATTTCTGGATGCCGGATTTTCTCCTGCGGCGCGAGATCCCCTACGATCTGCTCAAGAAGCTCGTCACCTCCGCGGCGGGTTTTTACCGCAAAGTGGAAAAGCTGGTGCGTCCGCGCATGCACTTTCTCCAACGCTGGCCCGGGATGATCAACCTGATGGGATTCATGATCATGATCGGAGGCATCCTGCTCAGTCTTCCCATTCCGCCGCCCTTTCCGCTGACCAACACGATCCCGGGGTTGGCCATCATTTTCATGGCGCTCGGCATCATGGAACGCGACGGCGTTTGCACGCTTGTGGGTTACGCTTTCGCGCTGGTCGGGCTTTGCTACGTCGGCCTGATTTTTGTCCTCGGCGCCGCCGGTGTGCAGCACCTCTGGAACTGGTGCACCGGCGCCTGAGCGCGCCCTACGCCTGACCCGGACGCAACGGCTTGCCGCTGGCCCGCATCTTGGCGAGCGAGGTGCGCACGGTGTCGGCCAAGGTGTGATGGTCGAGAATGTCGGCGATGGAATTGCGCACCTCGAGCATGACCATGCGCAGCCCGCAGGTTGCCTCGTCGGGGCAGGAGCATTTTTCGTATTTGCTCTGGCTGACGCAGCGGATCGGGGCGAGGGGACCGTCGACCAGACGGACGACCTGTCCGAGCGAAATGCTGTCCATCGGCTTGGCCAGGTAGTAGCCGCCCTTCTTGCCCCGCTTCGTCGCGATGTAGCCGGCTTGGCGAAGCTGCATGAGGATCTGGTCGAGGAAACCTTTGGGCAGGTTTTCGCGGGACACGATTTCCTGGGCGCGGAGCAGGGGTTCTCCCGCCTCCGCGGCGATGCCGAGGTCGATGAGCGCGCGCAGCGCGTATTCCCCGCGTTTCGAGACCTTCATCTTCCGCAATGTTAGGGCGTTGAGCCTTGCCCGCAAGCCCCGCGGATCGCTCCGCGGCATTGCCACGGGCTCCGGCCCGATTTAGAAACCCACGGATGAAGATTGTTTGTGCTTATTCGGGCGGCCTCGACACCTCGGTTTTGCTGCAGTGGCTCAAGGAAACTTACGGCGCCGAGGTCATCGCTTTTTGCGCCAACATCGGCCAGGAAGAGGAACTCGACGGCTTGGAGCAGAAAGCGCTCAATACCGGCGCGTCAAAGTGCTTCGTCGACGATTTGCAGGAGGAATTCGCGCGCGATTTCATTTTCCCCATGTTCCGCGCCGGCGCGCTCTACGAGGGACAGTATTTTCTCGGCACGAGCATCGCCCGTCCGCTCATCGCCAAGCGCATGGTGGAGATCGCCAAGTCGGAGGGCGCGCAGGCCGTGGCGCATGGCGCCACGGGCAAGGGCAACGACCAGGTGCGCTTCGAACTGGCCGCCGCGGCGCTCGCGCCGGAGCTCGAAGTCATCGCGCCTTGGAGGCAGGAGCGTTTCCGCGAAAAATTCCCCGGGCGCGCGGAGATGATCGCGTATGCCGAGGCGCACGGTATTCCCGTGCCGGTCACGGCGAAAAAACCCTACTCGATGGACCGCAATCTCCTGCACATCAGCTACGAGAGCGGCATTCTGGAGGACCCTTGGTTCGATGCGAGCGACGAGGAAAACAAAGACATGTTCCGCTTGAGCGTCTCGCCGGAGGATGCGCCCGATGCGGCGGAGCGCGTGACCTTGCATTTCGAGAAAGGCAACTGCACCGGTCTGGAGGGCGAAGGTGTGGCGCAAGCGCTGAAAGAACTCGGTCACAAAGGCGACGGCAAAAAGCTGGGCCCGCTCATGGTGATGAAAGTTCTGAACAAGCTCGGCGGAAAGCACGGTATCGGCCGCGTCGACATGGTGGAGAACCGCTTCGTCGGCATGAAAAGCCGCGGGGTTTACGAGACACCGGGCGGGGCCATACTGCACTTCGCCCACCGTCAGATGGAGTCCCTCACCATGGATCGCGAGGCCATGCATTTGCGCGACTCGCTCATCCCGAGATACAGCACGCTGGTTTACAACGGATTCTGGTTTGCGCCGGAGCGAGAGGCGCTGCAGGCGCTGGTCGAGGAAACGCAAAAGAACGTGACCGGCGAAGTGCGCGTCAAGCTCTACAAGGGGAATGTCATAGCCGCCGGTCGCCGCAGCCTGCTCAGTCTGTACGATCCGCACATGGCCACGATGGAGGCCGATCCGACCAAGGCGTATGACCAGTCCGACGCCACCGGCTTCATCCGGCTCAACGCGCTGCGTCTGAAAGTGGCCGCCGCGGTGGAGGGCCGCTGAAGGTCAGACAAGCGTCAACAGCAACAGAATCCCCACGGTCAAAAGCACGGCGAGCAAGGCGAAGCCGAACGCTATCGCGCTGCCTTTCCCTCCGAGCCGTGTTGATCCGGGTCGGTGTCCGCGGGTGCGGCGCGAATTTCCGCGCGGGCGCCGGTCTTCCGGAGTGGCGGCGGGCAAGGACGGAACCGCCGGGGCTGCACCAGTCTTCACGCTGTGCGCGGCAATTTGTGTGGCGTCCTCGGCGGAAAAAGGGAATTCGCCGACCGGTTTCCATTGGTCGAGACCCTCGTGCCAATAAAGCGCATCGTGCTCGAACCACGCCGTGCGGATTCCAGCCATCACCTCGTCCCGGGACGAAGGGCCGTAGACCTTTCCGCCCCATGAGAGATAGATAGCTTCTTTCGTCGGCCTGAGGCCCGACAATGGCTGCTCCTTGGGTCTTGCCGCTTCGCTGCTGTTTGGCGTTTCGGACATGCTTGCGTTTGAAGTTATCAAGTTCGTTGCTCGAGCGCGCCAACTTTCCTTTTTGCTGGTGACAGCTCTACTGTGCTTTTCTTTGTTTGTGCCTGAGCCATAGCACCGTGGCCAAGACGGCAAACAAGAGGCCAAGGACGATCGTGCGCCAAGGCAGGCTCCATGGCGGCTCTGTCCGGACGAAAAATTCGCCGGTCGGGGTGAGAGATTCTTCGTCGGCCAGTGGAACCAGGCGCCACATGGTGGCGGTGCCGGCTTTGAGGCCATCGATCATGGCGACAACAACGGAAAGCTTCTTTCCTTCGTATTCGGCCGGGGACACGCCGAGAATGGTGACCTGCCCTTCATGCTGGATGGGCTCGTATCTTGGTCGAAGTGGAATTCCGGTGACCGGATCGATCTCCGATACCATCTGGCAGCGCTCCAAACGATAGCCCGTGATGTCCGGCTCTGCTTCGATGGCAATGATCACCTTCGCCCGCGTGCGCTCTGCTGTGACGGCCGTCCCGTGGATTTTTCGGGCGGCTTGTAGTCGGCCGTCGGTTCTCGGTGCGGGAAGCGGGGTTATTCTTTCCGGCACCAGCAACCCGCCTGGCACATCCGCCACGAAATCTTCGGATACACTCTCTCTGGAGTCCGAGTCCCGGTCTCGCGCGGTGAGTCGCCAGCGCAAGTCGGGATTGGCCAGATCTTGCGGCAGGATTTCCGCGCTCCGTCTCTCCGCTTTTTCCGGATCCTCGACGGGCGCATCGTCGATCTCTTCACCGGGGACGGTGTTTCGATCCTTGAACTTCTTTTCTATGTCTGCCCGGGCTTTTTCGACTTCGGCGGTGCGTCCCGACCACCAAGCGACAAGGGACGCCCACCATCCCCGTGCCTCGGTTTCCGCCGGATACGGCCGCGCACCTTTGGCGTCGATGACCTGCAAACTCGCGTCGGTCCATCCGTCTTTTTCCGCGACCCACGCTACGCAAACTTTTCCGTCCGCGGTTTTCTCAAGCTGCAAGTCTTTGTTCAGTCTCCACGGTTTCGCGGGAGCATTCGGAGGGATGTTCGGCGGCGGCTTGGCAACAACCGGGGCCGGCGTAGGCGTGGGCGTTGGCTCGGCAAACAAGAGCGGCACGGGTATCCGGCCTCCGCGGCCCAAATCGACCACCAAAGTGTTGGCGTCCGGTTCG